>JAOUNC010000036.1 GCA_029881175.1 Nitrospirota bacterium
CTGCTCCCGCAAACAATTACTGGATCGTCTTGAGGGTGAAGGTATTGCTGCACAGGAAACGCCGGTGAGTCCAGAGGGAGTCATTCTCGAAAAATGTGGGAATCCTGGCCAGTTATCTGTCATACAAGATGGCTGGTGCTACATTGAGGATGAAGCGGCGCAACTGATTCCCGCACTGCTTGACCCTCAGCCAGGGGAGCGTATTCTGGATGCCTGCGCAGCTCCAGGTGGAAAGACGACGCATATTGCCCAACTGATGCAGAACAAAGGCACGATCATCGCACTAGACCGTCAACCTGAACGGCTCCTCCGGTTGAAAGCCAATTGCGAGCGGTTAGGCATACACATCGTTCAGACGCTTGTCGGTGATGTGGTGACCGATTGGCCAACAGGCCAATCGGAAATAGCGGATACGCCGTTTTCTGGCTCGCATCTTCTTGCCCAACCCTTTGATCGTATTTTGGTTGATGCCCCCTGTTCAGGGCTTGGCGTCTTGCGACGACATCCTGAAGGCAAATTATTGAAACAACTCTCGACGATTGAACAATCCCGTATCATCCAGAGACAAATCCTTGATCAGGTCTGTCACCTCTTGAGACCAGGGGGAATCTTGGTCTATAGTGCCTGCTCTATTGAACCGGAGGAGACCACGGAGGTCATCTCCGCGTTTTGCCAGGAACATCCGGATTTTCAGCCAGAACCCGTCACACCTTGGGTGCCCTCTACCGGGCTTTCGCTCGTGACCGACGATGGGTATTTGTGTACTGTATTTCAGTCGTTTACCATGGATGGATTCTTTGCATGCCGGTTAAAAAGGTCTGACGAACTATGACGACACCCTTGATAGCTCCTTCCATTCTTTCTGCTGACTTTGCCCGCCTGGGGGAGGCCGTGCAGCAAGTGGAAGCGGCTGGCGCCGATTGGATTCATGTCGATGTGATGGATGGCCACTTCGTGCCGAATCTCACGGTTGGCCCGCCCATGGTGGAAGCCCTCCGCAAGGTCACGGCCCTGCCATTAGACGTGCATTTGATGATGACCAACCCCGATGAGTTTATTCCCGCATTTGCAAAGGCCGGAGCCGATATTCTCACTGTGCATGTGGAAGCCTGTCCCCATCTTCATCGAACGGTTCAATCAATTAAAGAGCATGGCGTGAAAGCCGGAGTCAGCTTGAATCCTGCTACCTCTGCCACCACGCTGGAATATATTCTTGGCGATGTGGATTTGGTGTTGGTCATGTCGGTCAATCCCGGATTTGGCGGCCAAACATTCATTAATGCGACCTTGGAAAAAATTCACCGGATTCGAATGATGATCACCGCTTCCAACCGTTTGCCCTATCTCGAAGTGGATGGCGGGATTACGGTTCACAATGTGGCGTCAGTTCTGAAAGCCGGAGCCAACGTCCTAGTGGCAGGTTCGGCCATTTTTGGAAGTACGAACATGTCCGATACGATGCAACACATGCGCACAGCCGGCCAGACGGTCATTGTGTAGTAGCCTCCATGAGTTCACCTAACCAGACGGACAGCCTTCATCCCCTCGAAATTCAGGTCCTGCAAGCCCTCGGCACGGCATCGACCGAGGCCCTTAAGGAGCCCGAACTCGTTCAAGCCACCGCGCTGGCGGCTTCTCAAGTCAGCATGGCTGTGGGCTGGCTGCTCACCAAACAATTGGTACACCTCGTCTCCGAAATTACAACCACTTATGTGGCCCTGACCGATGTGGGCATACAATTCCAACAAGCGGAGTCACCTCTCGAATGGATTCTTCATATGCTCCAGGCCTCGTCACAGGATGGTCAATCAACAACGGTCAAAGACCTTCAAGCTACAGGCCGGTTTCAACCTACTGAACTGAGTCGGGCCTTCGGTCTGTTAAAAAAAGAAGGGGTGCTTTCCCTGGGAGCAGGCGGCTCATTACATGCCACCGGGCAGAAGAGCGCCATGGCCGAGACTCTACGACAATTATTGAATGAGATCCACGAAGGATCCAGGCCCTTACATTCGTTCTCAGCTGACCAGCAAGTCTTGCTTCGCCAATACGCCGTGAAGCGAGGCAATACGCAAGAGCCCTTTCGCATTGATGACCATACCGAACGCGCCTTCGCCCTGACGCCCGAGGGCCGAAACCTCTTGCCAAATTTACGGGAAGACGCCGGGCAAGAAATTTCTCAATTGACGCCTGAGCTCTTAAAAGATGGATCGTGGCGAAATCATTCGTTCCGGAAATATTCGATTCATCTCCGGCCACCTCGTTTGGCCGTAGGTCGCCGACATGCGTATCGTGATTTTCTGGATACGGTCAAAACCAAGCTCACAAGTATGGGCTTTCAAGAAATGCGCGGTGAGTTGGTGGAAACGGAGTTTTGGGATATGGATGCGCTCTTCATGCCTCAATTCCATCCAGCACGCGCCATTCATGATGTGTACTTTGTGAAAGAACCCAAGCATGCCAAGCGCATTCCTGAGCCTTTCCTCAGCCAGGTGGCCGAAACCCATAAAAATGGGGGAGGGACCGGATCGAAAGGGTGGCAATATGCCTATGATCCGGAGCGCGCTAAGCGTTTAGTGCTACGCAGTCAGGGCACCGCCGTTTCTGCCCGCACCTTGGCCACCAATCCGCCAATTCCCAGTAAGTTTTTTTCCATTGCCAGGTGTTTTCGCTATGACAATGTGGATGCCACCCATGCGACAGATTTTTTCCAGGTGGAAGGGATTGTGTTGGGCTCGGATATTAATTTTCGCACCCTATTAGGCTTGCTCAAACTTTTCGCCACCGAGATGGCGCAAGCCAAAGAAATTCGGTTTCTCCCCGCGTATTTCCCCTTTACCGAACCCTCCGTGGAAATGCACGTGCGCCATCCCAAGCTCGGTTGGATGGAACTGGGAGGAGCCGGCTTGTTTCGGTCCGAAGTGACAGTGCCACTCGGAGTCACCGTCCCGGTGATTGCATGGGGACTGGGCTTGGATCGAATGGCCATGGTGGCCTTAGGGATTCAAGATATTCGGGATTTATTTACCTCAGACCTAGAAGCCGTGCGCAATATGCGCCGCCAATTGTAAGATCGTCTCATGCCTACGATATCCATTTTCCAACAAGACTTTGCTCAACTGCTCGGCCAACCCGCCTCCATCCCCGACATTGAACAATGGCTGCCATGGGTCAAAGGCGAACTCAAGGACGTGAATAGTGATACCGGTGAGGTGCGGGTAGAACTGCAAGACACCAATCGTCCTGACTTGTGGTGCGTGGAAGGGATCGCCAGACAAATTCGTGCGGTTCTGACGGGAAGCCTGACACCGCACTCATTCTTTTCGACACGTGGCCGTGCGAAACGACGCATTCAGGTCATACCAGGGATGGAACACGTTCGCCCCTATGTGGCAGCCTGCACCTCTGTAGGATATCCCATGACCGTCGAAGGCTTGGCGCAATGTATTCAAACACAAGAAAAATTGGCGGAGGCATTTGGGAGACAACGTGAGACCGTTTCCATAGGGTTGTATCGCTTATCGTCTATCGCCTTCCCTGTCACCTATGGCCTGGTGAAACCAGATGAAGTGCGGTTTACTCCATTAGGGTTTGAAGAAAAAATGACGCCTCAGGAAATTCTGACCGTCCACCCGAAAGGTCTCGAATATGGGAACATCGTCGCTGGCTACGAACGACTGCCCTTGCTCTGGGATACCGACGGGCAAGTCCTTTCCTTTCCACCCATCATTAATAGTCGTGAGCTCGGTGAAGTGCAAATTGGAGATACGGATCTACTTGTCGAAGTGACAGGTACCGATCTATCCATGGTGATTCTGGCGTTGAATATCTTTGCCAGCAACCTGGCTGATCGTGGTGCCACCATTGAACCCATCGACATCGTCTATCCCTATGAAACCGCCATGGGCAAAACGGTGAAAACACCGCTTGATATGGGAAACACCCAACGCGTGCTCTTCCACGCCATCGAACAAGCCTTAGGTATGGCATTGGGCGCCGAGGCGATTCAAACCGCTCTCACATCCTATGGGTATCAGGTGAAAGCCACACGCCAATCTGTAGACGTCAAATTGCCGGCTTTCCGGAATGACCTGATGCATGTGATGGACGTGGCTGAAGATGTGGCCATTACACGCGGCTATGATTCCTTTTCCCCTATCATGCCCCAAACATTTACCGTCGGCGCGTTGTCCCAACAGGAGCAAACCAGCGACCAGCTCAGAGATTTATTAGTGGGCTTTGGATTTCAGGAAATGTTCTCTAACATCCTGGCCTCCCGCCATGAACTGGTGGAGCGTATGCGCCTGGCAGGCACCGAATACGAATCGCTTGTGGAAGTCGACAATGTTATGTCGCAAACCTATGCCTGCTTGCGGCCTTCCATCCTGCCCTGCCTCCTTCGTGTGGAAGCGTTATCACCTCGGGTTTTTTATCCGCATCTCTTGTTCGAAGTGGGCGAAGTCGCCAGAGTAGACAAGGAGGCCAACGTCGGCTCTCGAACCGTGTTAGCCTTGTCTGCCATCAGTGCGCACCCTGGTGCCAATTTTTCTGAAATGCACAGCTATTTGGATCTTCTGATGTACTATATGGTATGGCCCTATGACTTGGAACCGGTATCCCATCCATCTTTTTTGGATGGCCGTGTCGGACGGATCTGTTGTCAGGGGCAGGTCATTGGCTATATTGGGGAGTTTCACCCGGAAGTGTTGGAAAGTTGGCAGATAGATATGCCCACTTCCGGGTTTGAGATTGAAGTTACGACACGAAATACTTAGGCGGAAACGGGCTGTCCCTCACCCTTGGTGAGAGTGACGAGATGAGCAAATCCTTGAGCATCATGGATGGCCATTTCGGAAAGCATTTTTCTATTGATCAACACATTGGCTTTCTTCAAGCCATTCATAAACTGACTATAGGTGACACCATGCGCACGAACAGCCGCATTAATCCGCGTCACCCAAAGTTGACGAAAATTCCGTTTCCGCTGCTTCCGCCCGGTATAGGCATACGCTTGTCCTTTATTGACGGACTCTGTCGCAGTTCTGAATAACCGGCTCTTCCCGCCATATTGCCCACTAGCAAGTTTTAATCGTTTTTTTCGACGTTGCCGAGTTTGCGGCCCACCTTTTACCCTTGGCATGATCCCTCTCCTTTATCTCCAAGCACATTATCCACGAAATTATCCTACTATCCTATCCAGGCACATTTTTCCTACGCTCAATATACCTTCCCCTATTTATAGGGAAGCAGTCGCGAGAGCGCATATTCATCGACTTTGGCTACCACAGCGGATTTGCCTAACCGCGCTTTGACGCGTGGAGCTTTGCTCGTCAGAATATGCCGAACTTTGGCTCTACGCCGCATCCATTTTCCTGAGCCTGAACGCTTAAAACGCTTACTGGCTCCAGAATGATTTTTCAATTTTAACCCTGCCATGATTATGTTCCTTTTTTTCAATCAGTGATGACTTGCTTCTGGCTTTGTCCCTTACTTACTTGGGAGAGACCACCATATACAAATTCCTGCCCTCCATGCGCGGAGGACTTTCTATATTGCCTGCCCCTTTTAATTCCTCAATAATCTTCTCAATCGCTTTGAAGCCAAGCTCTCGATTGGCCATTTCACGCCCACGGAACATAATCGTAACTTTGGTCTTATTCCCGTCTTCCAGGAAATCACGGATCTGCCTGATTTTCGTTTCCATGTCATGTTTGTCCGTGCGCGGACGAAATTTAACTTCCTTAACTTGAGTCGACTTTTGGTTAAGTCGCATCCGATGTTCTTTTTTACTCTGTTCATACTTGAATTTCCCATGATCCATAATCCGGCAAACCGGTGGTTCAGCGGTCGGCGCGACTTCTACGAGATCATAGCCTCCCTCTCTGGCTTGCCTGATGGCATCAGATGTTTTCAGAATCCCAAGTTGTTCACCTTCCGCCCCAATAACTCGGACTTCCGGTACTTTGATGAGATGGTTGATTCGTTGTTTAGGAGTGGCCAATCGCGTCATCCGAGGAGAAAAGACCCTTGTTTAACCGCTTCGGGCGTTTCATCCCGAATAAGCTGCAGAATATCAGTCATAGACATGGTTCCTAGGTTTTTGCCATTTCGTTTTCGGACGGACACGGTCTCAGTTTCCGCTTCCCGGTCGCCCACAACTACCATTAAAGGCACCTTGGCCTTCTCTGACTCACGGATTTTAAGGCCAACCTTCTCATTTCGCAAGTCCAGATCGACCCGACACCCCTTCACTCGAAGATTTTCCCCAACTTTTTTAGCGTAATCTTCATGTTTTTGTGAAATTGGCAGGATCACCACCTGGACCGGAGCCAACCACGTCGGGAATGCACCACCGTAATGTTCGAGAAGAATCCCAAAAAATCGTTCAATCGAACCCAGCAAGGCCCGATGAATCATGATGGGCTGATGGGTTTTCCCGTCTTCCCCGATATAGGATAAGGCGAATCGCTGTGGATTATTGAAATCCACTTGCACAGTAGAACATTGCCATGATCGTCCTAAAGCATCTTGAATTTTGACATCAATCTTCGGCCCATAAAAGACCCCCTCACCGGGATCCTCTTCATAGGCATAGCCCCCTTCCTTCAATGCCGCCTCCAAAGCCTGAGTAGCTTGATCCCATTGTTCGAGTGAACCAACGGCCTTTTCTGGTCGTGTCGAAAGGTACATCTTAAATTCGGTAAAACCAAAGGTGCCTAACATAAAGGTCGTAAACTTCAGAACATTGCGGACTTCCTCAGCGAGTTGATTGGGACTACAAAATATATGGGCATCATCCTGGGTAAAACCTCGAACCCGCATCAAACCGTGGAGCACGCCAGAGCGTTCATAACGATAGACCGTTCCAAGTTCTCCGTAGCGAACCGGCAGATCGCGATAACTGCGTAAATGAGATTTATACACCATAATATGAAAAGGGCAATTCATGGGCTTGAGCTGATATTCACTCGACTCTACCGGCATGGAGGCGTACATATTTTCCCGGTAAAAGTCCAAATGCCCACTGGTCTTCCACAGATCCAAGCGTGCGACATGCGGGGAATACACCATTTCATAGTGATGGGCCAGATGTTGAGCGCGCCAAAAATTTTCCATAATTAGACGAATCTGAGCTCCTTTGGGATGCCATAAAATCAACCCAGGTCCAGTTTCATCTTGAATACTGAACAGGTCGAGTTCCTTGCCCAATTTTCGATGATCGCGCTTTTTTATTTCTTCAAGGTTATCCAGATGCTTTTGTAGGGCCTCTTCGGAAGGGAAGGACGTGCCATAAATACGCTGCAGCATGGGATTGCGTTCATCTCCACGCCAGTAAGCTCCAGCACTGGAAAGCAGCTTGAAGGCTTTGATCTGACCTGTAGAAGGCACATGCGGACCCCGGCACAGATCGACAAATTCCCCTTGTTGATACAGGGAAATCTGCTCGTCAGGAAGACCTTCCAGAATTTCCACTTTGTACAATTCCCCACGTGCCTGGTAATAGGCAATGGCCTCAGTCTTAGACATTTCCAGACGCGTCACAGGCAGATTGGATTCAATGATGGCTTTGGCCCGTTGTTCAATTTTTTCGAGATCTTCCGGGGTAAAGGGACGTTCAAACGCAAAATCGTAGAAAAATCCTTCTTCAATAGCTGGCCCGATGGTCATTTGGGCAGTCGGAAAACATTCTTTCACCGCTTGAGCCATGATATGCGTACTGGTATGACGATAAATTTCTTTGCCTTCTGACGAGTCAAAGGACAACGGCTCTAATGTCCCATCTTCATTCAAGCTGACCATCAAATCTTTTTCTACCCCATTGACCTTGACGGCAAACACGTCCGCTGACCCCAAACCACCAAGCTTGGTTAACGCGTCCTTCGCCGATATGCCCCTGGGAAAAGCTTGCGGCTCTTGACCAGGAATGGATAGGTTGATCATGCTCTATGATCCTTCAGGATTATTCTGTTTATTGGAGCCAAAAGCCAGATATATTGGGCTTTTTCTTGCCTTCTCGACGCAATAAAAGGCACCTCTCCCTCTCTAAGCAGGAAGCCGGATGCCTTTAACAATTTCAGGGAAGTGGTAGGCGCGGGCGGTATTGAACCGCCGACCTCTACCGTGTCAAGGTAGCGCTCTCCCCCTGAGCTACGCGCCTATATTCTACTCGACTTATGCTAGTCTGCCAAGGAAGCGATGTCAAGAAATAGCCGATAAATAAAGGGAAAGGGGGAATCTCAAGTGGCAGGATCCTGAACGGACCGACGGCGTTTCCCTGGGGCGGTTTGCTTGGCCTGGCTGACGGAGATTTCAAATTCTGCAATTTTCTTCCGCAAGGTATTACGATTCAACCCTAATAGACGAGCCGCTTTGAGTTGATTGCCATGCGTTTCCCGCAAGGCCAGTTCAATCAGAGGCCGTTCGACTGCCCGCATCAACGTGGGATATAAATTTTTACCAGAACCCACATTCATGGCTCGGACAAAGTCGCCAATTTTCTTTTCCACATAACTGGCTAAACTCACATCTTTCGGATCCATCACCGACTCATCCACCCCCGGGCTTCCCATAATCTGGGGGATCTGGCTCATGGTGCGCCACGCAGGTAAGGGTCCGGCATATACAAACATCTTCGATAAATTCAACTGTCCATTCAGTTCGGAAAGATTGGGCAGAACATCAGGACTCGGCTTATCCAAAATCACGCCGGTGAAATCCTCAGACTCCATGGCGGTTTCCAATGACAAGCAATCTTCGACGACCATAACCTTCTCCTGAAGGTTACGACGCGTGACCCTGGACTGCAACTCAGGATCTTTGGTGAGAACGACAAATCGGAGTTGGGGCACGGGAGATGGCATAGTTGGTTGTTCGGGCAACAAGGAACGGGGATTATGTCGAAACGACGCTATTCTTTCAATGGAGAAAAATGCCTAGGTTACGATTCTCATTGAAAACCCAACAGGGGACATAGTATGCGCAACAAACACCAAATCACCAGGGCACCGATTAGATCCAAAAGCAACCCAGCTTGAATCATGCGGAGGATGGGCACACGTCCCGTGCCATACACAATAGCATTGGGCGGAGTCGACACCGGCAGCACAAAGGCCAAACTCGCCGCCATACATGCCGCCAATACAGGAGGGATCGGAGAAAAATTCGCGGTATGAGAAATAGCAATAAGCACCGGCACAAGCATACTCGTCGCAGCCGTATTCGAAGCCAGCTCCGTCAACACCAAAGCCGTCAAAATAGCCACACCCATTAAACTCCAAACCGATTCAATCCCAAACATGCCCACCATACCTCGCCCAATCGCATGCGCTAATTCTGTCTTCACCATCAGTTCGCCAAACGCGATGCCTCCTCCAAACAGCAAAATCGTGCCCCAATGGATATTGGCCGCTTGCTTCCAGGTAAGCGTGAACGTGCCCTGTTGAAAATTCAAGGGCACAAGAAACAACAAACCCGACGCGAAAATGGGAACTAATTCTTTCGGAAGATGGACGCGTACCCATTGAACTAGGGCATCGTCATGCTCCAGCCAAATGGATAACAATGCCGGCAACACCCATAAAAACACGGCCAAAAGAAATACACCAAAGGCAAAGGATTCTCCACGCGTCCAAGACCCAGGAGGAGCCGTCGTCGTCGTCAATGAAGAATTGCCTGAAGAGACCAGTGCTGTCGGCGCATACAACCAATACAGCAGGACAAACATCACGAGGAGCATAACAACAGCAACCGGCAAACCCATCAACATCCACTGGTCAAAGGAAATCGTGACATTGGCTTGCTCGGCCAGCAGCCCAATGCCAATTAAGTTAGGGGGTGTGCCAATCAACGTCGCCACGCCGCCAATGCCTGCGCCGTAGGCCAGACAGAGCAAAAAGCCCGTTTCGAAGCGGCCGAGGTCCTTTCCGCTCTGTCGCAGGGCATTCAACACTCCCAGTGCGATAGGCAACATGACCGCCGTGGCAGCCGTATTGCTAATCCACATCGACATACCCGCTACCGCCAAACTCACTGCCATCATGATCCGAATAGGATTACTGCCCACCCATTTCCGAGAAAGGAGCCAATGACCAAAGCGTCGATCCAATCCATGCACGGTCAAGGCTTCGGAAATAAAAAAGCTCCCAATAAACAAAAAAATGATGGGGTGCGAGAAGGCCGCAAACACCGACTTCATCGAACCCAAACCGGCCAACACGCACAGGCCACAACCCAATAAGGCCGTAATGGGCAAGGGGATGGGTTCGGTAATCCACATCACCACCACCCATGTCAAAATCGCCGCCAAGGTTCGAGCTGAATCGGACAGCGAATCAGGAAGAAACACGAACATCAGACCAGCAAGAAGCGGGGCGACGAACAAACCCAAAAGATGTGGGGAAGTTTTTGTGAAAGGATGTTGAGGAGAAGAGCTCATACCATCAATGAAATCAAAGCCATAGCCTTTAGGATGAGTAAAGAAGAAACACCCAAAGCTACTTCGAATGTAGCAAGGGTCATAAAATAATTGAAATCTACAGAATATAAAACGTGCTCATGGGATTTTTCTCCAAAACCAAAGTTTATAATAACGAAATAAAGTTACCCGCTACCTTTACGCTGACATTTCAGGAGGTCTTCAATGGAGCATGAATTTGTCCAGCAACATTTTCCCGTCTGTATGAGATCTGCACTTTGAGCGACCAACAGAACCCAGACAATTGTCTCTATGGTTTTAGTGAGCTGATCCCGGAAAGTAATGGCAACTTGATCTATGAATATTATGAAAACTTATTTAAACGGATTGATCAGGACAATTGGGAATTGTTTAAGAAAAATCTTTCAGAGAAGGTGATTGGTACACATAAGAATGCTCGTATAAGCATCATAGATAAAAGTGGCAAAACAAATCACTCCCCTATATATCCAAAATTTCAAGGCTTTGATTATTTTAATGAGGGGCATGGCTATATCTACCTCAAAGAGGAGAAGTGTTGCGAGGAAGTTAAGTTCATTCAAGAAATTCAAGGAAATCAAAATTAAAAACCAGACTTAAAGGGTACCAAGGGAACCTCCACTTTTATCCTGGAGGTAAAGACTATTAATACAAGCGATGATTTTTCCCCATATTTGGAGCGTGTGGTGCGAGAAGATCAAAAGGCACCTATCGAAAAGTCATTAGATCTGGATTACCCGAAGACAGAAAAAGAAATTCTTAGGGGTTTAGAAAATAAAATCAAGAGTGATGTAGAGCATGCTAAGAGTCAGATGGCTGATTTACCAGGCACTCAGAAAATTGTGCTTTTTGTCATTGACTTAGATGACCATAATGTTCGTGGTTGCCTGAAGCAGATCCTCAAGGAGGTTGACGAGAACAATGAAGAACTCCAGATAGTGGCAGGACTACAGAGTCTTTGGAGACCCCAAAATAAAGGTTTTGAGTGGTTTTACCATCATTAAACTTGCATATATTATTCTGCCGCCTTTCCTACATCCAACCCTGGCTGTTTGTCCTCTCTATTGCTTATTTTTCTTCGTATGCCCTTCCATTTGTAATAACGGTTTTTCGACCTCCAGAAGAGCCAAATTTCTTAAAAAATGGAAGGAATTAGGGATCCCCCTGAAGATTTCTTTTTGGCCGCCCACGCGGGCGGAGGGTACTTTCTAGGTTTAACCGACGGGTCATGCGTTGCACCCAAGATTCCTTGCCAAAGGGTCTGCCGCGCTGGACGCACCGACGAATCGCCTCCAACTCTTCCTCTGTTTGTGGTTCATTTGCCCATTTCACCCATTGCCGAGGCCGTCTCACTGGCCAGTCGGTTAACCATTGGCTTTGTTTTGGCCATTGGGTTCGGTGCCACATACTTGACCATTGCCAATCTTCGGCGCGCTTCACCAGTTTGCCCCGCAAGGCATTTCCCTCCACATAGCGGCACACGGTCAGAAAATGTTCGTCGCATTGGATAGGAAACGATTTAAATCGACCCTGGTACAAATGTCCACTTCCCACCGACTGGTGCTGCGCATGCCATCGTTGGGTGTGGGTCAAGGTCAGCCAGGCCATAAAACGAGATAAATCTCCATC
>JAOUNC010000397.1 GCA_029881175.1 Nitrospirota bacterium
AAAGTAAATAATAAGGAGTCCTGATTTCACAGTCTTCCCCTTTCCATAGGTTATCGTCACTCAGATTGAAGTTTTTTCCTACCTGCCTTTCTATTCCCTTTTTATCCCTATTTACTACTCACTACTAACTTTTCACTGTTCTTTGGGAATTGGTAGGCCTTCTTGGGCCATGATGCGGAGAGCGTTGGTGGTGGGGCATGGTCCGGGTCGGAGCTGGTAGTCGAAATGCAATGTTCCGGCTTCTACGGATTCTTGAAAATGCGCATTGCGAATATGTCCGTTGGCATCTGCCAGCCGAGTGAGTTCCAAGTCGTGCGTGGAAATCATTCCTAAGCCACGACTTTGTTGAAGCACTTGGACAAAGGCTTCACTGCCTGCTAACCGTTCTCGATTGTTCGTGCCCCGATAAATTTCATCAATTAAAAATAACACGGGTTGGGACGTGATCGCGTGAACCGCGTCCAAGATAAGTTTCAGTCGTTTGACTTCCGCATAGAAATACGACAACCCTTCATCTAACGCATCGATCACCCGTATACAGCAATACAGGCGAAGCCACGACCATGAAAACGAGGTGGCGCAGACCGGCCCACCGGCTTGTGCGAGGCAGAGGTTGATGCCGACGGTTCGAAGGAAGGTACTTTTTCCTGACATGTTGGAACCCGTCACCAGGAGCATATGACCTTCGCCACGCAGGTCAAGATCATTGGTGATCCGGTGGGACCGCGCAATGAGTGGATGACCGAGGCCAAACGCGGTGAGGCCAGGCTGGTGCTCTGGCGTATCCGATGTGTCCAATTGAGGCCATTGATAGTCCGGATTCACATAGGCAAACCTGGCCAGGGCACTGGCGGCATCAAATTGCCCAATGGTCTCCAACCATGCGGGAAGGGTGTTGTGCAAGGTCGTGATGAGCCGGTTGAGTTTTCCGATATAGAGTAAATCCCAAGGGAGCACGGCATTCAAGGCCAAATGGACGAGGGGATGCGCTTTGACGCTGAGACCCTGGCAGATCCGCCCGAGTTGTTTGAGGCAGGATGTTGGTCGAATCTCATGTGTCAGGAGCATGTGGCATTGTTGGCCAATGGTTGGCTGATTGGACAAGGATGTGTGTTCAAGCGTGGCAATGACGGTGACGAGCTTTTCCAGTTCGACGTGGAGGGCGAGGACTCGCCCGAAGAGTGGGGCGATGGATCCGGATAACATGAAATAGAGGCCACCATAGATGAGTAATGAAAAGACCCAAAAATTTGCTGCGCCCGTGAATAGCGTCCAGAGGCCTAACAGAATGGTAAGGAGACACAGGCTGGAAGCCGTAATGATGAGCCAGGAGAGATTGGGAATGGCAATGGGTTGTTCGAGAAGCGAAAGAATTCGTGTTCCGTCTAATGGGTCTGGGCTAATAAGTCGTGTGGCCAGGAGGCAACGATCTCGTAAGCGCGAGAGGGGCGTGAGTTCTCGAATGAAGGCTTGGCGAGTGCTCCAGGGTAGGCCATCAGACTCGGCCTCGTTAGCTTGAAACACCCAGCGTAGGAGTTGGGTCTGTCCATTTGAAGAAAACGTGGTGTCGAGCAGCGTGAGGAGCGAATGGGGGCCGGTGAGATCCAGGTCCAATGCAAAGGGATGATGGGCCGGTGACTGATGGGTTGGACTGTGTATATTGGGCCAATCAAGCTGGAGTCGTGCCAGAAGATCTTTTTTGATCGTCATCCATAGGTCCAGTCGGCGCAACCGGGATTTTAATTGTTGATGGAACCAGGTGGTCGTGAGAAAAATTGTCAGAGCAATCAAAAGGACAAAGTTGCCACTATGGAACCATGCATGTTGATATAAGGCGATACAGGCCGCCGCTCCCAGAAGAAAGATGCCGAGTCGGTATCGGCTAAAGCGCTGACTGGCAAGGTTCCCTTGGGTGGTGAGGCGGACTCCACGACGGAGCAGGCGGGTTAATGCGTCTTGTCGTTGGTCCGTGCGAGAAATTTTCATACCGTGTGAGACATTAGCCGCTCTTCCCTTTTCCGTCAATCATATGCGTATTTCGCCTACCTTAGAGATGAAAATTCCTGCCTGTGTGGATGGGGCGGAACTGTCAGGCTGCTTAGCCGGTCCAGAATTTTTGGGGCTGTGGGAGCAAGATGGCGCATTGACGATCTATTGGCAGGGGACCGAGGCCATGCTGCGTCAAGCGGTGCATGAGGCGCTGGCTCAACTTAAGAACACGATTCCCCATACGGCCATTCAGGTTCAACAGGTCATCCATCAAGATTGGAATGCCCAATGGGCGGCTTCCGTGAAGCCCCTTCGTCTTGGTCGTCGTATTGGGATTCGTCCAAGTTGGGCGACCATGGAGATGCCGGTTGATGGGATTGAACTTGTGATTGATCCCAAGCAAGCATTTGGGACCGGCCATCATGCCACGACCCATCTTCTGGTCGAATGGCTGGAAGATTTGGGCGCCCTCACAGACTGCCGGGTCTTAGATGTTGGGACCGGGAGTGGCATTTTGAGTATGGTGGCCTTGCGGCTTGGCGCGTTGTCCGCGGTGGGGATTGATTTGGATGCAGTGGCCATTGATTGTGCCAAGGGCTATGCCGTGGTGAATGGGTTTGCCAATGAACTGATCTTGCGAACTTGCCGGATCGACGAACTGGCTGATGAATCATTCGAGATCATTGTGGCGAATATTGATCGGAAATCCCTCCTGGCCATCGCGTCAGAATTTTCAAGGATGCGGTCTTCTGCGACGCAACTGTTTTTATCAGGACTCCTGGAAGATGATGAGTCGGAGATCGTGGACCGGTTCACCAGCCAGGGGTGGACCCCACAAGCGATACGGAAACGTGAAGGGTGGATTGCGCTTCAATTTGGGGTATCGTCTGTCGGGTGATCTTCGTCAGGCTGGGATTCGAGAAACGTGATGAGGACACGATAGGTTTGTTGGCGCACTTCTGCCTTTGATCCATCCCCGCCATCGATATTTTTTCGCAACCAGACTGTTTCGGAAATGTGAGCATTTGCCGTATTGCAGAGCGTCCACATCTGATGGAGAAATTCGACTGAAAGGCCGACCTGCACGCCTTCTGACTCAATGCGGTCGTCCAGGATCGCGAGCAGATCGGAAATGGCTTGATCTGGCCGATAAGGCTGGGTCGCGAATCCAAATGAGGCCTGGGCTGCTTGTTCCTGTTTGGCCTGTTCG
>JAOUNC010000037.1 GCA_029881175.1 Nitrospirota bacterium
AATAGGGTTCTAATGTGTAAGCCAACCGACCAGATGACCTAATCTGAAGAGGGAAACTGCACAGCCGCATGGCTGCCGGCAAGATATCCGGTGGCCCAGGCCCATTGAAAATTAAACCCGCCAATGAGGCCATCGCATTCCAACATTTCTCCAATCACATAGAGACCTGGTACCAATCGAGAGCCCATGGATTGAGCGTATACCTCTTCCAATGGGACACCCCCGGACGTGACTTCGGCAAAGTTCCATCCTCGCGATCCGATGACGGGAAGTGGAAGGTTGGTGAGGGTGTGGACGAGGTGTCTGCGGGTCTCTTTTGAGAGGAGGTTCACCGGAGTGTGGGTAAGACCAGGTTTCTGAACGTTGGCCAATGTCGTGGCCACGCGGGTTGGTAAACGTTCGGCCAAGAGCGTGAGTATGGTTTTTCGGCCGGGGAGGGAGGCTGCCTGGAGAAGCCATTTCTCCATGTCTTGGCTGGAGATTTGGGGGAAGCAGTTGAGATGGAGATGGACATCTTCTCCTTGCGCGGCCGCGCGAACCCAAAACCGGCTGGCATCTAATACCACGGGTCCGCTGATACCGAAATGCGTCCATAACAAGCTCCCTGTTCGTCGATCGATCGTTTTTCCCGCAATGGTGGTGGTGAGCATGACGTCATGAGAAATGCCCGAAAGGGTGGCATGGAAAAACGAGGGATCGAGGAGCAGCGGAACCAAAGCGGGATAGGTGGGTTGAACCAAATGCCCTAACTGCTGGGCTAGCGCCCAACCTGATCCGTCTGATCCGGTTTTGGGGAGAGACTGCCCACCGGTCGCGAGAATGACTCGTTTGGCACGAAGGGTTCCCCGGGAATGTTGGATCGAAAACTCATCTCCTTCTCTTGTTATGTCTCGAACATGGTGTTGCGTCAAAAGCGAAACGCCGAGTGCTTCGCAACGTTGGAGGAGCGAATCCAGGATCGTTCGGGCTTTGTTGCTCACGGGAAACAGTTTTCCGGTGACTTCTGTTTGCAGGAGAACCCCTAAAGAATCAAACCATCGAACGGTGGCCTGTTCGTCGAAGCGTCGTAGGATTCGGTCAATCACCTTTCGGTTGCCATGAAAGTCAGAAGCGGTGACGCGTTGGTTGGTGACGTTGCAGCGTCCTCCGCCAGAGACGAGAATTTTTGCGCCAATGCTTTTGGCACTATCCAGAAGGATAATTCGGAGATTCGGGTTGGTTTCTGCCGCGAAAATACCTGCTGCAAGTCCCGCCGCGCCGGCGCCGATGATCGCAATGTCTGCATGCTGAGGCATTAATAGGGTTGGGGGGGATGGTTGACGAGAAAATTATGGTGCCTGTGAAACTCGTTTGTGAAACAGCATGACATCGTTGCCGAAAAATTCTAAATCAGCCTGCCAATGATCCGCCAACCATTCAAATGTTGCTCTGGAGAAAAAACACACATGGGTCAGATCATTTTTGTAATGCCACTTGGCAAAGGCCTCACGATCTCCTGCAGGTTTGGTCATCAGACCAAGGTAACCGTCTGGCTTAAGGAGTCCCCATAATTGCTCAAGAATCGTTGCCGGATCATGCAGATGTTCCACCACTTCTGTGGCGGTAATGAAATCATAGCTTTGTTGTAAGGCGAGAGGATTCTTAGCATAAAAATAGTCGTAGATGGTGACGGTATGGCCGATTTCTTCAAACATGATTGAGAGTGTAGGGCCGGGGCCTGACCCGAAATCCAGGCCCTGACTTTCGGGGGCTAAACGATCTTGTAGAGGGAGAAAGATCCGGCTCAGGAATCGGCGATAGCCGGGGTCAGTTGGAGAGTTTTGATGATGGTCATAAGCCGACTTTTCATCGGCTTCCGATATATATTGTGCAGCGGGCACAAAGACTAATTGGCAATGGTGACACACACAATAGTCCCGGCGCTGGTCCTGATGAAATGTGTCATTGGCTTCCCCCCGGCATAGGGGGCAGTTGTGATGTAGGATTGTGGGTTTCACCTTTCATCCTGAAGTTTCATGAACAGCATATTTGAAGGCTGTGTGACTGTTGGATAGATACAAGGTGAGGGAATTGATGTCATGTACAACGATGTTCGAAACACCACGAGCAAGAGGAAAACGTTTCATGATACCCTGCTAGCCTTTTCCCCCTTGACTGGCGCAGGCGATGCACAACGGGGCGGTGGGGTCGAACGCTAAGCGTTTGAGATGAATGTCTTCACCGCACCGCAGGCAAAGGCCGAAGGTGCCTTGGTCGATTCGTTGGAGGCTGGCCTCGATGCGTTGCAACTGAATCGTTCGCCGTTGTTGGGACTCTTTGGCCATAGCCTGTCCTTGCAGGGCGTCCATGCGAGAGACGCGTCCGATGGTTGTTTGATCTAACTCGACGGTTTGGGCAGCATCCTGGCCGGATTGTTCCACGGCGAGGAGCTCAGACCGAAGTTCGAGCAAGGCTTGCTTGAAATGCTGGGTATCGAGGTTGTTCAACATGTCAGGCATAGATTGTATATTTGGGTTTGATAGGATATTTTGCCAATGTACCCTAGCCAAGGCTCGAAAGGCTAATGGGCTATAAGGAAGCCGCACGAGAATTCGTTCAAGAAGGAGAGACCATGGAAAAAGTTCTGAAAGGATTGGTCAAGTTTCAAAAAGAGGTGTTTGCCAAAAAGAAAGAATTGTTTGCGACCTTGTCCAAACAGCAGAAGCCAAGCGTGCTATTCGTGACGTGTTCGGACTCTCGCATTGATCCATCCTTGCTGACGCAAACAAATCCAGGGGATTTATTCATTATTCGAAATGCCGGGAATTTGATTCCCACGTATGGCGCCGCCATTGGTGGAAGTACCGCCACTATCGAATATGGCGCATCGGTTCTCCAAGTCAAAGATATTATCGTGTGCGGACATACGGATTGCGGGGCCATGAAGGGTCTGTTACATCCGGAAAAACTTCAGGAACTTCCAGCCGTCAAAGCCTGGCTTCAACATGCTGAGACGACGGTGCGAATGGTGAAAGACCATTACGCCTATTTGAAGGGCGATGAATTATTTGCCGCCACGATACGGGAAAATGTGTTGGTGCAATTGGATCATCTCCGAACGCATCCGGCCGTCGCGACCCGATTGCGTCGGGGAGACCTACGTCTGCATGGGTGGGTCTATTCTATCGAGACGGGCGAGGTCTGGGTTTATGATTTCGAGAAGAAAGCGTTCGTGAATCCCAGCAAAAGGAAACAAAAAGCCCGATAGCAGTTCTTTGGTCCCACCCTTTTACTCATACCCGCAATTAGAGAGGTTGCCCTATAGCTAGAGGGTAGGGGCGGGTATTCAACCAAACCCAAGCAAGATAGATTTCCGATTCAACATGTTGGGAATGACGCAGACGGTAGGTTCAGGATCAAACACTTCGGAAATGACTAACATTGGGAATGGTTTATGTTCTTTCCCGTGCTACGTGCTGCTTAGGTAGAGCGCTTCAGGGTGTTTTGATCCGTGTGGTGGAATAGGTCAGAACGACCGACAATCTGTAACTGGGTATCTTCCTTATAGCTAAACTTCCAGGGTTCATGAATGGTGACGGTTAATTCATAACGGACGGTCTTCGCGTTCTGATCTAAATACGGATTCGAAAGAATGCCGTATACGGCCGCCCCTGCATCGGCTGCCATGCGAAATTCTTTGGCGTCAGGCTCGGAGGTGCCCCCTGCGTTTACGATGACGCCTCGAGGAACGATAAAACACCGCATCACTTGTTTCTGCTTGGCATCCCACAACCAATAACCCACTTCTTCGTGAAACGACTGTTCCTGAATCAGTGGCCATGCGACGGTGGAATATCGTAGGCCATATAACGTTTGTGAGCCATTGACGACTGGACCAATTGGTTCAAAGCTCATGCGTTCACGGAAATGGGTTTCTTTTGAACCGTCTTTCGCTGGGGCAATGTCTGCACCCTCAGTTCCTTCCCATGTTCCTACTAAAGCTGCGAGGGGGCCAAGGTGGGCCAGCATTTCAGGATGAGGTGTAGGGGAATCGGTAACCTCTGACATTGAGGGCTCCTTTGCTAAGGGTTTGAGACGCGAAAATGAAATTGAGGAATATCTTTCCTAAGGAACCATAGCAAATGGGACTGTATTTTCCAAAAAGAATTCATGAGGTCCAGACGCGAAGTGACTGCATCCAGTGGATACTATGAATAACCAGACCTGCCAATTTAGGAACACTGAGTTGCATGGGCTTGGATTGCAAACAGCGTATGACATGATTTGCGGCCTGATCGGGGGTCATCATGAGGGGTTTCCACGAGGCCTTAGGCAATTTGGTATCCACAAAGCCAAAGCGGATATTCGTAACCTGCACCCCTTGAGTTTTGAGTCTCAGGGCCATGGAAATTAAATAGTTACTGAATCCGGCTTTTGATGCGGTGTAGGAAGGTGCATCGGCATTATAAAAGTCATCCGCTAAACTGGAGAGGCCGATGAAGTGGCCTCGCCCTTTTTCCAGCCAGCCTGGGGTAAGTGTCGCAAGTGTGTGAACCATGGCGGTGAAGTTGACCTCAATCACAGGAGCTTCTTGCGAGAGATCAGGTAGTTTCAACTCTGAACCAATAGCGGCACAATAAATACACGTATCAAATGGACCCTCTTCCACAATGATGCGGCGTAATATTTCGGGATAGTCTGCTGCGGCCACATCCTGCACGACGTGTCTTGGTCCGTCCGGCCCAAGCGGACTTGGGCTACGAGAGATGCCGACGACGAGATCTCCTCGGACAACGAGCGCCCGCGTGATCGCCGCCCCAATGCCATCCGAATTGCCAATAATGAGAATTTTTTGTGGCATCACGAAAATTTCTGACAAGAGATGGTTGTATGCCGAACGCCCTAGGTTTGGTCCTGCAGAACTGATTGAGCTCAATCCTGACACGAAACGAGAAAAATGGGAAGAGGAAATCGACCTTTAGACACGTGTTTTTCTGAAGTTTTGAGGTGATTTACGATTGTCCAGCCTTGCATGCATGATTGTTGGATACGCCTATAAGCTCTCCCAAAAACTGACCGATAAAGATAACAAGCGATGTCGACGAATTCATGCATTCAAACCCTGGCTCGATGGTATGGGTTGGTCCTCCTGCTTTTGACGGCACTTTTTGCATTCAGAGTCATCGCGCAATTGGTTCAGATTTGGCATCCCGTAGAGTTTCTTCCGGCTTTTGGCCTTTGGCATAGTGGGACTTTGCCCTATGGGTGGTTAGTGGGCATGCAGGTTCTAATTCTGGCAATGTGTCTACGCATTGTCTGGTATTTGTTTTCCGGTATCGTTATTCCTTCAGCAAGAAAAGGTCGTCTATTGCTTGTGCTTGGCTGCGTCTATTTTGGCGGAATGTGTGTTCGATTGATGGTTGGATTGACGATTGCGCCGACCCATGTTTGGTTTGGTGCGACGTTGCCGACAGTGTTTCACCTCGTGTTGGCTGCCTTCGTGATACTCTACGGGCGATTTCATTCTTTAGGATCTCAGAAATTAGTTGAAATTCATAAGGGTGCCTCAGCATGAACCAACTGATGCGGTATGGGGCCTATTCCTTTGCCTTGGTCTTTGGGATGGCGCTGCATGTCATCCTTCGTGAAAATCATTTAGGCTTGCAGGTTGCCACGTACCTGCCTGTTATTGTTGGAGCCCTGATGGTTGCTGGATTGGAATGGAAATATCCTTATAGGCAACAATGGAGGGCTGATAATCAGGAGATGGCGCAAGATGCTATCTTCATGGCTCTCATTCAAGGGTTGCTTCCTAAGCTTCTGGTTGTTGCGGTGGTGCTTGCTTTGTCGAAGGCTCTTCACGAACATGACCTCATCGTTGAAGGATGGTGGCCGACATCATGGCCTGTTCCCTTGCAAATGCTGTGTATGGTGATTGTGGCGGATGGTTTGCGTTATTGGTTGCATCGCTGGGCGCATGAATGGGAACCCCTTTGGCGTTTTCACGCCGTGCACCATTCACCGCATAAGTTGTATTGGCTCAATGTCGGTCGGTTTCATCCTATTGATAAAGGCTTGCAAGTGTTCCTGGATACCCTTCCTTTTTTATTATTGGGAGTGGGAGAAGAAGTGCTGGGGCTGTATGTCGTCTTTTATGCCATTAATGGATTTTTCCAGCATTGTAATGTTGATATCCGTCTCGGCATATTGAATTATCTGATCAGTGGTCCGGAGCTTCATCGTTGGCATCATTCCATGGTAAAAGAAGAATCCAATCATAATTATGGCAATAATTTGATTATTTGGGATCGATTATTTGGGACCTGGTATTTGCCGACAGAGCGAGAGGTGCAGGAATTGGGATTAGACAATCGAGCATATCCTACAACGTTCCTTGAGCAGATGACGGTTCCCTTTATCCCTGGAGCGGATAAACAAAGGGTTGCCCATGAATAGATTCACCCTCGGACTAAACGCACGAATGCATGCGCATATGATGGTGACCCATCATCGTTGGTGGAAACCCTTTATGAAGCAAACGCAAGATCCTCAAGCTGTGCAGGAAGCGGTGCTTGAACGTATTCTCACCATTCAGGCTCAGACGACATTTGGGAAGAACCATCGGTTCAGCCGTCTGCGTGGATATCATGAGTTTCGATTAGGTGTGCCCATTCACACGTATGAAGATTTGCGGCCTTCTATTCACACGCAGGAAGACATGAAGGTGCCTCAGCTCAATAATGAGCAACCTGCGCGCTATGCCATGACCAGCGGAACGACGGGGAAACCCAAAATAATTCCCATGCTGCATCGCACGAACCAGATGCTTCGGCATTATCAACGTCTGAGTACCTATGCCCAATATCAGGGCATTCCAAAGATCTTTCAAGGAAAGATGTTGGTGATTTCAGGGCAGGAAGTTGAAGGGTCTTTGGAGTCTGGAGCCCCGTATGGATCCATGTCGGGCATGCTCACTGCGGCCTTGCCATCTGTACTCCAAGCCAAGCGATTTCTCCCGGAGGCGATTCATGACATTTCAGACTATCAGCAGAAATATCTATACTTAACTGCATGGGCGTTATCGGAGCCAGACCTTTCCGTCGTGGCCACGGCCAATCCCTCAACGTTTCTCAAATTGTTAGAGATGGGTCGAGAACATTTCTCTCAACTCGTGGAACAGTTGGAAGTAAATTGCAAGAAAGACTCTGACGGGGTTCTCCCGTTTCCTCGTCCTACCCGGCGACGACTACGTGATCTGCAATCGTTTCTTGGCCATGAAGATCAATTAACGGTCGAGGCCCTTTGGCCCAAGCTGAAGGCCGTGGTCACATGGATGGGAGGAAGCTGCGGGGTGCTGATCCCCAACCTTAGATCCAGGCTTCCAGACAAGGCAGCCATTATCGAAATGGGGTATTTGTCGAGTGAATTTCCGGGAAGTCTGAATGTGAATGTTCAGACGAATCAATGTGTCCCCACGTTCCAGGAAAACTTTTTTGAATTCGTCGAACAACACGATTGGGATGCCGGCCGTCCGTATACTGTGACGCTCGAACAATTGGAGGTCGGCAAACGGTACTATGTCCTTGTCACCACCATGAATGGGCTTTATCGATATTTCATGAATGATCTGGTTGAGGTGATCGGGTGGTTTCACCGCACCCCCACCATTCGTTTTGTGCAAAAAGGCAAAGGCGTGACGAATCTGACAGGTGAAAAACTGTATGAGTTTCATGTGATGGACGCCGTCGAAGCTATCCAGCAGGCCTATCAGACGACCGTGGATTTTTATGTCATGTTAGCCGACCCACTCACGTTGCAATATACCTTGTATCTCGAGCACCCACCCTTGGACTTTTTCGTCGGATACAAGCTTGAGCAACATATGGGGCAGATTAATCTTGAATTTCAAGCCAAACGAGAGAGTAGAAGGCTGCAGCCCCTTCGAATTGTCTATCTTCAGCCTGGGACGGGTGAAGCCTATAAAACTCATTGCCTTCAACAAGGTCAACGGGATGCCCAATTCAAAGTCGTACGATTGCAATATGCCAAGGACTGTTCATTTCATTTTGACAAACATGTGAGAGCCTGAACGATGTCTCCTGTGATGCTGACAATTGAAAAGCTGGAGATTCCGTTTAAGCAGGCTTTCGCTCATGCGACGGCCATCCGTTCCTGCACTGAAAGCATATTGGTCAAAGCCGAATCTTCGAATGGGGTGATTGGGGTTGGGGAGGGATGTCCCAGAAGCTATGTCACCGGAGAGACGATTCAAACGGCCTCGGATTTTTTTGATTCGCATCGGGAGGCATGGGAACAGTTCAAGTGCTTGGAGGACCTCAAGGTATGGATGGCCTCGAACAGCCAGCGTATCGATATGAATCCAGCCAGTTGGTGTGCCGTTGAACTGGCCTTGTTAGATCACTGGGGCCAAAGCCAAGGACAATCAATAGAAGCCTTTCTGAACCTTGAGGAAGTAACCGGACAATTTCACTATTCTGCCGTACTAGGAACGGAGAATGTCGCCACCTTTGAAAAACAAGCGCAACAATTTTCGGCACTCGAGTTTTGCGATTTCAAAGTGAAAGTTACGGGTAATTTTGAGAATGATCGGCAAAAGATTGAGTTCCTCAAAAAACGCCCTATCAAAAATCTCCGCGTACGCCTGGATGCCAACAATCTCTGGAAGACTCCAGCCGAAGCGGTGACGTATCTCAAGCGTTTTCAATATCCCTTCATGGCCATTGAGGAGCCACTTCCAGTGGGAGACTATGAGGGTTGCCGACAGATCAGCCAACAGCTTGGCCTTCCGATTATTCTTGATGAAAGCTTTTTGCGGATGGAACAGGTCCATCAACTACAAAATGATCCTCAATCCTGGATCCTTAATATCCGAATTTCCAAAATGGGCGGAATCCTACGATCCCTGGCGATTGCGGAAGAAGCAAAATCCAGAGGCATTCCCATCATCATCGGGGCGCAAGTGGGTGAGACGAGTATTCTCACACGAGCAGCACTCACCGTCGCCAATCACTACCGCGATATTCTTCTGGCCCAAGAAGGCGCCTTCGGAACCTATCTTCTGAAACAGGACATCACCGACTCACCTCTCATGTTCGGCAAGCGAGGCATGCTCGATTCTCAAGCTCTTAGCCGTCAGCCCGGTCTCGGTCTTCCCCTCGCACAACCCGCATAAGCCATTTTCGTTTTCTGTTCCCAAGTATTTTCCTACTCCGGGCAAAGCCCTTCTGTACATTTTAAGAGGGGTTGGCTAGGATGGTGCGCTAATCTGGGCATTCTCCAATATTCAGTTATGAAAAAGAAAATTTCTGTATTTGTGTCCTATGCCAGAGCTAACCGGGATTTGGCGACACGGTTTTTGAAGAAGTTCAAAGAGCAGGCCGCGCCTTCAAGGCGGTATCACTATGCCTTTTGGCGGGATGCTGATATTCTGGTGGGAGAAAAATGGCATGCGGCCATTCAAGAGGCTCTAGCTCAATGTGATGTGGGATTGGTTCTGATCAGCCCGGCGTTCCTGGGATCGCAATATATTCAAGACCATGAATTACCAAAGCTCCTGAAAAGCGGAGGGAAGTCCGTTATCCCGGTCCTGTTGCAACCGATCGATTTAGATCGACATGATTTAAAGGGGCTCCAGCGCACGCAAATCTTCCGACTGGATCGCCCACGCTTCGCTTCACCTAAGGCTTACGGGGAATGTTCGGGTGCTCAGCGCGATCAATTCGCGTTGGAGTTATTTCGCCAGGTTGAAGCACGGTTAGATAAAGTGATGAAAAATTAATGCGAAGGTTTGAGGAAAGCCTGGTTGTTTTGTTCGTCTTATCCGAATGTTGTCAACGGGTATTCAATGAGTCCCTTTTCTGTGTCATCCCCGCAAGTCGTTGGCGGGGATCCATCTGAAAAATCCAAGATGGATTCCCGATAACAAATGTCGGGAATGACGGCAGGGGAATGTAGATTCCTAGTGATAGACACGAGAAAGGACGAATCGTCTCCCTTCTGTCATCCCCGCAAGTCGTTGGCGGGGATCCATCTGAAAAACTCCGGGATGGATGCCCGATGGCAACCGTCGGGCATGACGGGAATAGATGGATTTGCGATAACAAATGTCGTGAATGACGACGCTGAAGATGAATTCCCGATACAGAATGTCGAAAAGGACCATTCCAAATCATTTTCCCTTAGGACCAACAACGGGACATTATGACCGAACCCACCATCATCTGCCCTAGCTGCAAAACCGAGATCAAACTCACCGAGTCGTTGGCTGCTCCATTGATTGAAGCGACCCGGCTCGACTACGAACAACGGCTTGTGCAAAAAGAAGTGGAGGCAGCCAAGCGAGAAGCCAGCATTCAGGAACGTGAAGCCGCTCTTGCCAAAGCCACCGAAACCCTCGATGAGCAAGTCGCCGTTAAGCTCAAGCTCGAGCGCCATAAAATCGTGGCCGAGGAAGCCAGGAAAGCCAAGCTGGCGATGGCCAATGACCTCGACCAGAAAACCAAAGAGTTACTTGAGGTTCATGAGGTCCTCAAGCAGCGGGATGAAAAGCTTGCCGAAGCGCAGAAAGCTCAGGCTGATCTGCTCCGCAAGCAGCGTGAGTTAGACGATGCCAAACGGGAACTTGATCTTACCGTGGAAAAACGGGTTCAGGCTGGGCTCACGGCCACACGTGAGCAAGCCAAGAAAGAAGCGGAGGATGCACTCAAGTTCAAGGTGATGGAGAAAGAACAGACCATTTCATCTATGCAAAAACAAATTGAAGATTTAAAGCGGCGGGCTGAACAGGGTTCCCAGCAACTTCAAGGAGAGGTTCAAGAATTAGAACTGGAAGGTCTTCTCGTTGCCAAATTCCCACTGGATCACATTCAGCCGGTGGCAAAGGGGGAGTATGGAGGGGATGTCCTTCAACGGGTCACCAGTCCTTTAGGACAGATTTGTGGGGCGATCCTCTGGGAGTCGAAGCGCACGAAAAATTGGAGCGATGGCTGGCTTGTGAAATTGCGGGAAGATCAGCGGCAGGCCAAAGCGGAACTGGCCGTGATCGTGAGTCAGGCGTTGCCCAAAGATGTCGACACCTTTGATCTTGTCCAGGGAGTCTGGGTCACTCATCCCAAAGAGGCCCTTCCTCTGGCGATGGCGTTGCGGCAAGGTCTCATGGAAGTGGCGGCAGCGAAACAGGCTACCGAGGGCCAACAAACAAAAATGGAAATAGTGTATGACTATTTAATGGGGCCACGATTTCGTCAAAGAGTGCAGGCCATTGTTGAAGCCTTTAGCACCATGCAAGAAGATCTCGACAAAGAACGCAAGGTCATCACGAAACAATGGGCCAAACGCGAAGAGCAAATCGGTCGGGTCATGCAAGCCACCGTCGGCATGTACGGCGACCTCCAAGGCATCGCTGGCAAAACCCTCCAAGAAATCGAAGGCCTGGAACTCAAAGCCCTTGATGCCCCAATGGCGGAGGGGCAAGAACAACTATTTTGATGTGTTCTCTTTTCTTGTGGCGGGTGTCTTCAAGCTAGCGTTCTTAAGACGGTGGAAGGAAGGCGTTATGGACAATTGGCTTGAATCCAGTGAACGAAGTCGTCTTCGGTGAGGGCATGACTGGCTAATGCTATGATAGCAGCGGTGGCTTCTTCTTCCGAGGCATTCAAGTTCTGATCATTTCGTTGCAGAAATATCCCGCCAATGACATATCCTGTCCGCTTATTCCCATCCACAAACGGATGGTTCTTGACGAGTCCGTGTGTGTAGGCAGCTGCTAACCTGAATAGGTTGGGCTTTTCGTAAGACCACAGATTGAGGGGACGAGCAAGAGACGATTCCAACAAGGATTCGTCACGGATACCAGATGCTCCCCCGAATTCAGCGAGGAGAACATCGTGGATGGCCAACACCGATTGGTGGAGGATCCAGACGGGTTCTTTCATTTGGCCAGAGCCCGCAAAGTATTGCGGTATTGCGCCATGAACTTTTTCCCAATTTTGAGCTGTTTTTCAAATTCAGGGTCATAGGGCGTAATCCGGTAGCTACCATCCGGTGCTTCAGTCAAAA
>JAOUNC010000038.1 GCA_029881175.1 Nitrospirota bacterium
CATGAACTCGAGTTCACTTCGGGAGAAGACACGATAGATAGCCTCTTGCGTCGCCATGGGATCGTATGAATGAGATTAGCGAGACTTTCATCGTGGCACGATGGTAACTATTGGTAAAATGGAGGAAACACATCCGATAAATATTCTCATTCGGGTTCCCAACTGGATTGGGGATGCGGTTATGTGTCTGCCTGCTCTGATAGACATGCGGGAGTATTTTCCTCGATCGACGCTCACGATTTTAGCCAGGCCAACGATTGCCGCCATGTTGCGCGGGCATTCAGGAATTGATGAGGTGCTGGTCTATGATCATCTGGGCGAGCATCAAGGCTTGATGGGATTCTTGAAACTCGTACGAATTGTACAAACCAAGCGATTCGATTGTGCGGTACTCTTTCAAAACGCGTTTGAAGCGGCAATGATTGCTTTCCTTTCTGGCATTTCGTCTCGAATTGGCTACGCCACCGACGGTCGTGCATGGCTCCTAACGCAGCCTGTTCCCTGTGTGAACCCGGTTGGCCTTCACCATATTCATTACTACCAGCAACTTGTGCAGAGAGTGACTCGCGTCCCTTTCCAAGATCGTACGCCGCATCTGGCGGTGTCTTCTCAAGAACAAGCCGCCTGCGAAAACCGGTTTCCTGATGTCTTTCAGCCTCCCGAGATGATGGTGATCGGAATCAATCCCGGTTCTGTCTATGGGTCAGCCAAACGTTGGTTGCCTGAACGATTTGCTGAGGTTGGTGATCAGTTAGTTGAAGCCCTTGCACGAGCCAGCGCAGGATCTTTGCTCGTCCGATGTGTGATTGTTGGAGGACCAGGAGAGGAAGCTATCGGAGAAGACATTGCTAAGCGCATGAGGCATTCACCCGTTATGTTATCGGGGAAGACGACGATCCGTGAAGTAATGGGGGTGTTGACCCGTTGTGCCGTCTTAGTGACAAATGACACGGGCCCTATGCATCTGGCTCACGCGTTGGGTGTGCCGGTGGTCGCCATCTTTGGTTCGACCGATCCTCGCACGACAGGCCCTTCAGTCCAATTGCGCGATATTGTTCAGTCTCCAGTCAGATGCTCCCCGTGCCTCCTGCGAGCCTGCCCCATCGATCATCGTTGTATGGTGAATGTTTCTGTGGAACAAGTCTTTGACCGTGCTCTGGTCCGCTTGGGGAACCCTCCAATGGTCGCGTTAAATTCTCCAAGTCGAGGTACGGCGTGAGTCTCCACGTTTCCGTTTCATCAGATATAGCGGTGTTGGTGGATCGAGATGGGACGCTCAATTACGATTCTGGCTATGTTACGTCTCCAGAACAGTTGGTCTTATTTCCTGGAGTTCCGGAAGCGATTGCCCGGTTGAATCAACTTGGGGCGTTGGTCATTCTGATCACCAATCAGTCGGCCATAGGGAGAGGTTTCATGACTGTCGAGACTTTAGCTGAGATTCACGAAGCGATGGCGGCACTTCTTCGTCCATGTGGTGCGAGAATTGATGGGATTTTTTTCTGTCCACATCACCCTCAGGACGGGTGCGACTGTCGGAAACCCAATGTGGGATTAATTCAGCAAGCGGCTGAACATTTTTCGCTTGACTTGAAACGGTGTTTTCTTGTCGGCGATAAACGAAGTGACTTAGAAGCCGCGCAAAAAAGTGGAGTGCCTGGAGTGTTGGTGAAGACCAGCTCGTATAGTGAGGATGCGTTGAAGGCACGGGACAAAGGGCAGTTATCTATTGCCCATGTTGCGGCCACTTTTGTGGAGTCGGTGTCCTGGATTGAATCCGAAATGACTCGTGGGCTTCATGTGCCGCCATCACCATGAGCGGCATGGAAGCTTTAAAATTTCAACTCTTGCTCCCTCGCCACCTTGGGGGAGAGGGTTGGGGTGAGGGGAGAACGACATTTCCTCTTCTTCGTCATCCCTGCAGGAGGTGTGTGGCAGGGATTTCTCAGGGCTCATCCACTTGTTCACGTATAATACTGCCATGAATAACTCTCCTCAACGAATCCTTATTATTAAGCTCAGTTCATTGGGAGATATTGTTCATGCCCTTCCAGCCGTGGCCGCGTTGCGGAAACAATTCCCGTTGGCTCATGTGACCTGGTTGGTGAAAACCCCGTGGGCCTCAATTTTGGAAGGCAATTCCGATGTTGATGAGGTCTGGGCCGTGGAATTTTCTTTGAAGAACTGGCCTCATCTAATACGGAGGCTCAGAAAGTCAGGTTTTGATTTGGTGGTCGATTTCCAGGGATTATTTCGATCAGGCCTGTTGGGGAGTCTTACCGGTGCCAAGAGGCGAGTAGGCTTTGCACAGGCACGAGAGGGGGCGCCCTGGTTCTATACCCATCACGTGCGCTTGCCTAAACAGTCTCAGGTGAAATGGCGTTTGTTGGATGTGCATGCGGTGGACCGGAATTTGGCAATCGCGGGATTTCTCGGAGCCACAACGGCCGATCCTGTTTTTCATCTGCCACGATTGGCAGAGGATGAACGGTTCATTGATGGTCTTTTGCAAGAGGCGAAGGTGGCGAGCCATGAACATCTCCTTGCTCTCGCACCTTGGAGTCGTTCGCCGTTAAAATCATGGCCATTGGGGCGATTTGTCGAAGTTGCTCAAGATGTCTTGAAGGTGCCAAACGTTCGGGTCGTGGTGGTAGGCGGGCCTTCTGACAAAGGGTTTGCGGATCAATTCCGTACATTAGAATCTCAAGGCCTCGTCAATGTGGTGGGGAAACTGTCCCTTCGTCAATTGCCGGTCTTGTTAAGCCGTATGAAGCTGATTGTGGGCAATGATTCTTCGCTGATTCATCTTGCCGCCGGAGTTAAGGTTCCTGTTCTTGCCCTCTTTGGTCCCACGCATTCAATAGCGACAGGCCCCTATCCGTTGGGAAAGCATACGGTGTTGCGGACAGATTTGCCTTGTAGTCCATGCGGCAAACGGACGTGCGGAAATCCAACGTATTTAGAATGTCTCGATTCCTTAACGGTCACTGCCGTTTTAGAAGAAATTCATAAGCGCCTCCATGCACTCACAACGATCAGGGATGAAACGGGTGCATGGTCTGGTACCCCAAGTCATACCTGAAGAAACCATGGGTTGAAAGTAGGAAGAGCGATGGTCTTGCGGAATGAGCGATTGAAAATTTCAGGTGTGGTCATTGCCTATAATGATGCGCCAAATATCCGAAAGTGCTTGGAGAGTCTTCATTGGGTTGATGAATTAGTCGTCATTGATTCTCATAGTACCGATGGGACGACAGAAATCTGTCTGGAATTTACGCCGCATGTGTTCCATTATCCGTTTCAGGGTTTTGGGGCTCTGCGCAACCAAGCGTTGACGCATGCGACCCATGATTGGATTTTTAGCTTAGATACTGATGAGGTGGTGACCCCGGACATTCAGGAAGAGATCCAAGGGCTTCTTGCACAGGGCCCTTCAGCTCAGGCCTATATGGTTCCGCGCCTGAATTACTTTCTTGGACAGTCTATTACGCATTGTGGCTGGTATCCTGATTATCGTCAGCCGCAACTTTTCCATAAATCCCACATGCGGTATCGAGAGGATCTCGTTCATGAAGGCTATGAGTTGGATGGCACAGTAGGGTATCTTCGTGAACATGTGGAGCAGACGCCTTTTCGGGATATGGATCAGTATTGGCAGAAAATGGATCGATATTCAACGTTGCGCGCGAAGGCGATGTATGGCGAAGGGCGTCGATTCCACGCCCATCAGTTAATTTCGCACCCGGTGTTTACCTTTTTGAAAATGTATGTCTGGCGAATGGGATTCTTAGACCGAAAGCCAGGCCTGATTTTGTCGATGCTCTATGCGTATTATACCTTTGTGAAATACGCCAAGCTGTGGGAACTTCAAAAGGATGCGTCAGCAAATGGCGTTCCATCAGCATAGATTATTTGGAGAGGGTTGAGTCAGGGCACCTAGCATTCTAGGATGATGGAACGATTTCGAATTTTGCATACTGAGTCCTCTCATGGATTGGGAGGCCAGGAATATCGGATTTTATCTGAAGCCAAAGCGATGAGCCTACGAGGGCATCAGGTGGTCATTGCAGCACCCGGACACAGCCAATTAGCCCGACTGGCGATTCAAGAAGACATTCCTTGTGAAGACATTCCTATTGGAATCAGTGGATGGGGACGATTGGTGCCGGCGTTTCTCTCGTTGATTAAAAAGCATCAGATTCAAATTGTGCATACACATGGCTCTCAAGATAGTTGGACGGCATCAGTGGCTGGCCGACTGTCTTCGGCTCGACCAGTCATCATCCGTGCACGGCACAAAAGCACCCCTATTTCCGTCAGCTTTCGGCATGATGTGCTTTATCGGTTTCTGCCCCATGCCGTGATGACGACGGGAGAGGCGGTTCGCCAACAGCTCATCGCCTGCAATGGTCTGAAGCCAGATGCGGTATTTTCCATACCTACAGGTGTGGACATGCAGCGCTTCCACTCTGGGCCATTGAATGTGGCTTTAAAGGAAGCCTTGGGGATCCAGGTTGATCTCCCGATTGTCGGAACGGTCTCCTTCCTTCGTCCTGAAAAAGGTCTGGATGTGTTGATTGATGCCGTTTCCTTGTTGCAGGAAGAACATTCTCGGGTGTGTTGTCTCATTGTGGGGGGTGGGCAGGAACGCCAACGACTTGTTGAACATATTCGCCAGCGAAATTTAGAGAAGGATGTCGTGTTAGCCGGCTTTCGAGAAGATATTCCAGAACTACTCAATCTTATGGATGTATTTGTGTTGCCCTCGTTAGAAGAAGGGATGCCTCAATCACTCTTGCAAGCCTTGGCGATGGAGCGAGCCGTGGTGGCTTCTGCCGTCGGGGGAGTGCCGGAAATTGTGAGGGATGGCCAAACCGGATTTTTGGTGACTCCGAAGGATCCGCTTGCCTTGGCTGATAAAATAGGACAATTGCTTCGCGATCCAGCCCAACGAAACATGTTTGGCCAGGCAGGACGCCGGGTCATCGAACAAGCCTATTCGATGGAAGCGATGGTGATAAAAACGGAACAGCTCTATTCTTCCCTATGGGCAGAGAGAGCAAAGCGGGCAGCTTGAGATCTGAGGCTGCCAGTTTTCTTGGCTGCCTGAGCAGATGAGGGAAAGTAATCTTTTATGATATGTCTCACGGGTGATGTCCATCAGCGATCGTATCGAGGGACTGATACGCCATTTTCGCCATATTCAGAAGTTGAGCTTGCAGAGAAATATGTCAACATTGCCGCAGGATACGGCATTCGAATGACCTTATTTTTTACGGGTAAAGCATGTCTCGAAGAACCAAGAGGCGTGAAGCGTCTCGCTGAGATGCCACTTTGTGAAATTGGCGGCCATACGTTTGCGGCCTTTCGAGACCCGTGGTCTAGAATTTATAGGAAAATTTATCGAAATCCATGGGGCAGTCCGGCACATCAACAGCGTGATATTGTGAAGACGATTAACAGCATTCAGTCTGTCATCGGTAGACGTATTTCCGTTTGGCGAAATCACAGTTATATCAATACGGTCGATACGCCGAAATTCTTAGAAACTGCGGCGATCCGTTGGGTGAGTGATGAGGTGAATCCGCTAAAGCAGTCCTGGGAGCCGCTTTCTCCGGCTTTGAACTCGTTGCCGATTAACGTTCGTCCAGATCATGAGCATCTCTTACATGGCAAATACCAACCAGGGAAAGCCAAGCCATCGCAGCTCAAGGGACGAGTTTCGATTGCTGAATGGGTTGAGCAGGTAAAAACCGATGTTCAAGCTATTTCTGCTGGCGGTGGTATTGCTACGATATTGGCCCATCCGCTCTGTATGGAAGTTGCTGATGGGATGGTGGCTTTTGAGGAGTTGTGCCGGTTTTTGCAATCATTTCCAACTTGTTGGGTGTCTGAAGTAGATGCTTGAGAGGATAGCCGACCACGAAAAATAATTGGTAAAGAGCCGAAATGAAAAAAACAATTTCATGTGTGATGGTCGTGCTCAATGAAGAACGCAATGTTCGGCAATCATTAGCGTCTGCTCAGTGGATGAATGAGATCATTGTTGTTGATGCCTATAGCCAAGATGGGACAGTCGCGATTTGCAAAGAATATACCTCCAAGGTTCTTTTTCGAAAATGGACAGGCATGCCAGATCAAAAAAATTATGCTATTCAACAAGCTTCTTGTGATTGGGTGTTGTTATTAGATGCTGATGAATGTATCACTCCCCAATTGAAAATTGAGCTGGAAGATGTCCTGAATAGATCGGATGCGGCATGTGCCGGGTACTTTATTCCACGGAAAAATTTTTATTATGGAAAATGGTTGCAGGGCGGTGGCTGCTATCCTGATTACCAGCTGCGGTTTTTTAGAAATGGAGCCGGGGCGTATGGCAAAGTTGAAGTTCATCCGCGATTCGATATTGAAGGCGAGATAGGGTATTTGCATGGCCCCATGGATCATTCTACGTATCCAACGGTTAGCAAGCATTTTCAAAAGCAAAATGCCTTTACCTCTCGAGCGGCGCGAGAAAGACAAAAAACAAAGAGCACTGTGTTTGCCCTTGATCTATGGGGTCGGCCAATTTTTACATTTTTGAAATATTTCTGTGTTCGAAGAGGGTTCCAAGATGGTATTCACGGTCTTATTGCGAGTGTTTTTGCGAGTTTGTACACCTTTGGGAAGTATGCCAAGTTATTTGAAATCCAGTGCGCATCTCGCAAGGCGTGATGTGAAGTTTACTCTGCGAACTGTCTTAAGGATCTATGGGGCATCAAAAGCTTATAAGACCCAGGTCGTCGTTTCTCCATCTAGTCATTCCCAAGAATTCCTGTGAAGATTGTCATTTCAGCCTGGCATTTAAAAAATAGGAATGTGGGTATCGGGCGATACACCTATCATCTTATTGAAAGCCTTGGACGGGTTGATCGCATCAATCAATATGAAATCCTGATTCCCTTAGCCTCGCACGACTTTCAGCCGTGGCCGAACGTTCGGTATCATTTGATTCGTTTTCCTGTGTTTAAGCGGCGGGTCTGGGAACAACTGGCACCATTGATGGTGGGAAATTACGACATTCTTCATTTTCCCTATGATTCTTGTATTGGCATAAAACGGGGAAAATTTGTCGTCACATTTCATGATGCCAAGCCGTTGCTCTTTCCTCAAACGTCTCATCGCTGGAGTTGGAATCAATCACTCAAGAATATCCTTGCACCTCGTCCTTTTCAGCAAATAGATCATGTGATCACGGTCTCTGAATGCTCGCGAAGAGATTTGATCGAACAGCTTGGTATTGCTAAAGATCGAATGACCGTGATTTACCAAGGCGTCGATTTGGAAAAATTTTCTCCCCTGACTGAATCGACGACTGAACGATTTGAATTTTTTCCGTATGTGCTCTGTGTGGCGGGAACAGATCCCACAAAAAACGTCAAAAGTCTCATTGATGCTTTTTCCAGGCTTCCTGCGGAACTTCGAAGTCGGCAACACCTTGTGCTGGTCGGTGATGTACACCGGAATACCGCGTTACAAGAATTAGTCAAGAAACACGGAATTGCCGAACAAACGGTATTTACAGGGAAAGTGCCTGATTCCCAATTGGTGGCTCTGTATCAACAGGCTTCAGTTTTTGTCTTTCCTTCATTCTATGAGGGATTTGGACTGCCAGTTTTAGAGGCGATGGCCTGTGGCTGCCCCGTGATCACGTCCAATACATCGTCTCTGCCAGAAGTTGTCGGGGAAGCTGGTATTCTTGTGAATCCTTACAATACGACGGAACTTGTCGAGGCGATGACCCAAGTATTGACTGATGCCTCCTTAGCCCAAGTTCTTCGAGCACGGGGAAGGGTTCAAGCCCAAAAGTTCTCCTGGGAGAAAACGGCAAGAGCCACGGCAGATTTGTATGAAAAAATAGGGCGTGGAGAAACGTGAGTTGGATAAATCGATGAGATTTCTTTTTTTGAAAAGACGTTGTGGCCAGAACGCGAAATGAAGTCGCAATTAAATTGTGTGGGATGGTAAACACTTTCTCGCCACGCATATTGGTGATCGCGATTCGTGCGATTGGCGATATTGTCCTGATCACCCCTCTTGTTTCGCTCCTGAAGAAGCACTATCCCTCGGGTTATTTGGCTGTGTTAGCTGATGGCTCGACTGTGGAAGCATTAAAACATAATCCCCATATTGATCAAATCATTCCCATTAACCGAGTGCAGTCAAAGCAACAGAGCTGGTTGAAGCAGGGAGCCCGATGGCTTAATCTTGTTGCGGATTTACGGAATGAACGGTTTGAGGTGGTGGTTGATGTCTTTAGTGGATCGAGAAGCGCGATCCTCACCTACCTCTCAGGGGCCACAGATCGATATGGGGAAGATTTTCGGATTCATGGACGTGGGTATCTCTATAATCATCCCATCAAGATCTGTCGAGATGGTAGACATCTCATTGAGCAAAAAATGGATTTGATTCAGCCATTCATTGGCCAAGTAGAGCTTCGGGATGCCGTATTAGAACTATATCTGACTGATCAAGAGCGATCTCAAGGCCAAAAAATTTTGAGTGGCATTGGGAACGAGACTAAAAAGCGAATTGGGTTGATTCCCAGTGCCGGATCGAAGTGGCGTATTTGGCCATCCGAACGGTTTGCGGAACTTGGAGATGCTCTTGGTGAAATCTATGGAGCAGAAATTATTCTGTTAGGGGGCGGAGACGATGTTTCGATTTGTCAGCAAATTGGTGCTCTCATGCGTACCAAGCCCTTAGATTTATCGGGAAAAATAACCTTGCGAGAATTGATGGCAGTGTTGGCGAAGCTGGATTTGGTGATTGCCAATGTAACCGGCCCCATGCATCTGGCTGTCGCGGTCTCTCAACCCAAAGTGATTGGTTTATATGGAGCGGCGGATACTGTGCAATATGCTCCATGGGGAGCACAGGGGATCATGCTCACCAAAGGCACGCCACAAGATGCCTATTGGGACAAGGTCGACTATCAAAAGGATTATGATATGTTGTGCCAAATTACGGTGGCTGATGTGTTGCATAAGGTGAAGTCTGTAATGTCTGATTGGCGCATCTGTCCGTGATTGAATGGGTAAGGTACGGAACATTTTGATTTAAAGATATGCAGAGTCCTGTGGGGTAAAAGAATGTGGTGGCTGAAGTCTTGGCCCTGTTGGATTTTGATCGTCGTTATTTGTGCGACCTGGGTTCTTCCAGAAATTCCCTATTATCAAGATTGGATGCCCTATGGGTATGAGTTAGGTGGAATAGCGCTCGTGGTTATGTACCTCTCTTTTGGTTGTTGGAGCCTTGGGTTGTATGGCCTTGTGATGGGAGGATTGAGCTGGAAATCGGATTCCCTAAAGAGCCGACTGGTTTTCAAGCTCGGATTGGCTGCACTCAGTCTGGCAATAGGATTAGTGGTGTGCTATTTGAAATTAATGCATCTCACGCTTAGCGTATAAAAGGGACGACACATGTTTGTCAGGCAATGGAGCTCTCGACCCCAATCAATCAGCAAAACACATGATCCCATTGTTTTGTGTAGCAAGCATTTGGTTCAAGTAATGTTTTTTTGTATTGGGGTCACGGTATTGGCGAAATGGGGGACAGGTCTCCCAGGATGGCGAGATGTCATTGCTTCAGAGAACGGGCCGATTGAACGCATGAGTGCGGCCATTTGGTTTATGGGATTTACGTGGTGTGTCGCTGCCGCTCTTGCTCAACGGACGAGAACGGTTGAATGGTTGAGTGTCGCAATGGTTCTTCTCTTATTCGGCTTGCGAGAATTAGATGCCCATCGATGGAGTACTGGATGGAATTTGGATAAGTTGGCGAATTACTGGAATCCACAATTTCCTCTCCATGAACGCCTGTTGGTCATTGGGCTGATGGTGTTGCCATGTCTGATTGTTGGGGGGGGGCTCTGCCTTCGCTTGTGGAAGACGATAGGTCAGTCCTGGTTCACAGATGAATCCTGGTTGAGACATTTGATGGTGGGTGTGGCTATTTTGGTTTTTTGCGTCACTCTAGATAAAGTCGGCCCCTATGTTCTCCCCCTTTTTGTGCTTGGTGATTTTGGTCAGGTTGTTCTCATGGAAATTGAGGAATTTTTGGAATTAGTGCTGGCAGTATTTACTATTGCGTCTCTATGGCCGTACTTGCAGAAGGCATTCAATGGTGATGAATAAATATTGGATGAATGGGTCTAGCTTTGCTATGGCCATTCTTTTTCCCTTGTGTAGGGGATTTTTAGGAAATTTAAATTTCAGATATTCATGAAAAGAATTTTACTTATTAAGTTGCGCTATCTGGGCGATGTGGTGTTGAGTACGCCTCTCCTTCCTTTGCTCCGGAAGCATTTTCAGGATGCCAACATTACCTTTCTGGTCAATCCAGGGACGGCGGGAGTGTTACAGGATAATCCCTATTTGGATGAGGTGTGGGTGATGCCTCGGGAATCATCATGGTGGCAACAACTCAAATTTATTGGTCGGTTGCGGGGGGCGCAATTTGATGCGGTCGTGGATTTGACCGATGGTGATCGGTCGGCCTTTCTGTCATTTATGACTGGAGCTCCGACACGGATTGGTTATAACCGGGAGCATCGTTGGCGAGGGAAATTCTATACGTATGTTGTCCCCGCTTCATATGGTGCCATGCATATGGTGGACTATCATCAGCAGGCATTGGCGGGGTTGGGTATCAATGAGTCGGTTGGGAACCCTGAGGTATCTGTCAAATCTGGTGTGTTAGAAGGAATCGATGCGAAATGTGGAGAATTTCCTCTAAATGGGCAGCCGTTAGTCCTCTTGCATCCGACAGCCAGATACGTGTTTAAAGCCTGGCCATTAGAGCGTTTTGCCGCAGTGGCTGATTGGTTAAGTAGGCAGGGTATAGGCGTGGCGTTAATTGGAAACCAACGAGAACGTTATATTGGTCAGCAAATTATGAATCTCGCTAAGCATAAGCCCCTAAACCTGATGGGCAAAACCCGTCTTTCTCAATTAATGGCTTTAATGAAGCGGAGTCTCTTGTTCATTGGAAATGACGGCGGCCCTATGCATATGGCGGCAGCGGTTGGGTGCCCCGTTTTAGGGTTGTTTGGTCCCACAGATCCTGCAGTGTGGGGGCCAAGAGGGGAGAAGGTGCAGGTCATCTACAAGGGCTTAGATTGTGAAAAATGTTTTTACCCGGGCTGTTTTCGGGGCGAAGAGAGTTGTATGCGCCAAATTTCTGTAGAAGAAGTCTGCCAAGCCGCCCAGTCGATGCTGCCATCCCTCACAGATGCAGGAAGTGCGTGTGTGAGGAGTAAGGAGTAAAAAGTAAGGAGTAAGGAGTGGAAGGAACGCCACAGACGGTTTTCTCCTCACTTACCCCTCACCGGTTCATGGAAAGACGGGGAGTGGCGAGTAGACGAGGGAATGTCCCACCAATTGTTCGAACCATTGTTCCGTTTCTTGATGAGAGAGCGGATGTTGGTTCAATCGTATCTCCAGTCGAAATTGTCCCTCTGAACCGACGAGCCCCACGATTGCGGCCGCATCAACGCCCTCTGGAATGAAGGCTGTGGTTTGAAATTCTGCCAAGCTGCCATAAATCCGACCTCGTGAATGGAGCAACGAGAAAATCTCTGGTATTTCCTCTAATTGGCAGTGAAGTGAGGAGCGATACATCAATCGGGAGTCAGAGTGAAGCTGATTGAAATCGCGTAAGGCCTGAGCAGAAAACCCGGTAAGATAGACGCGGACTTGCTCGGCTGGATGTGAGAGCGTTTCCGTGAGTTGACTGGCGGATACGAGAAATTCAAATGGGTCAGGGGAATTCAATTCAAATTGACAGGGCCCGAAGGCATCAGGCCAGGAACAGAACAATGGCGTGTCGTGCTGTGACGTGTGAAGAGAAACCTTTTGATTCTCGATAGTGACGTCAATTGGGAGATTCAGGATATCGATGGCGATTCGAAAAGCCTCCTGGCGGTCTTTCAGCCAAAATTGCTCACGAGGCTGTTCCACAGATTCCCCAGGCGCGATGATCTCGGTGGTATGCACGCGCACACGAATAAAA
>JAOUNC010000398.1 GCA_029881175.1 Nitrospirota bacterium
GTGGGCAGTCATGAATGGCGAAACGGAGACGGGAGTGACCATCATGGTCATGGATGCGGGCCTCGATACCGGGGCAATCCTGGAACAAGCGGTGTTGCCCATTTCTGGTGAGGATACGGCAGGGGATGTGGCCTCCCGGATGGCCGCATTGGGTGGGGAGTTGCTAGTTTCTACGCTAAAAAAATGGATAGCCGGGACCGTGGTCGCCCAACCTCAAAACGAATCCGAAGCCACGCTCGCGCCGATACTCAAAAAAGAAGACGGACTCTTAGATTGGAGTCAGCCTGCCAGAGTTTTAGCGAATCGCATACGCGGCTTGTCTCCTTGGCCTGGTGGTTATACATTTGTGGCGGGAGAGCGATGGGGTATTTGGAAAGTCCAGGTTGCCGAGGATGGAGGAAATGGGGGGAGTGCTCAGCATGCTGCGCCGGGAACGATCATTGAGGTCACCAAACGCGCCATTTACGTTCAAACGGGCCAGGGGGTGTTAGGTTTTCTAGACATTCAACCGGCGAATAAGAAGCGAATGGCTGTGGCCGATTATGTGGCTGGCCATCGGATTGATGTAGGAATACGGTGCGCGGGGAAAAGCGAATAAGGCGAAGAGATGGGAGCCTGCCTGGTCCCCTTTGGTCCTTTGGCAAGATTTCCCGCATGAAGTTTGGACGAGACATATACTAAGAGAAAAAGGGGAAGCTTATGAGTGAAGACACGACAGAATTGTTGGCCTATATTCAACGCCAAATAGAGGAAATCACCAGCATTCACGCTGAAGCAGAGAAAGCCCTCAATGCGGTGCAGGGGAAAGACCATGTGACGAAATGGAAAAGAAAAGTGGTCGATGGTCTCGCGCCTCATGTCAGCCCTGCATATCTTCAACACATCACCAAGGAATGGTTGGAAACGACGTACTTTGTCGGAGATGTCTTCGATGAATTAGCCGATGAAGTTGATATGTGCCGACGGCATCTCAAAAAGTTAGCCAAAGATATTCAGACCACTGGCATTCCCTGACGTCGCCTTCCCTTATTGTAAAGTCCATTCCCCAAGAATGTTGATTATGACTCCGGTTAATTTTTGCCTCGCCTACTTATGACCCCGCTTCCTCCTTATCCGCGCAAGCGGCTTGGCCAGCATTTCCTGATTGATCCAAATTTGCTTCGGAAAATTGTCGGTCTGGCCGACCTGCAGTCTTCAGACTTTGTCTGTGAAATTGGACCAGGCGGTGGCGCACTGACCGTTTTGTTGTGCCAGGCCGCCCAGCATGTGCTGGCCTTGGAGGTGGATCCCCGCATGGTCGAATTTTTGAAAACGGAATTGACTGAGTATGCTAACCTGAATGTTCAAGAACAAGACGCCCTGAAGTTTCCATTTGATCAGCTTGAGCCGTCTTCTGTGGTGGTGGCCAATCTGCCCTATAACATTTCGACACCTATCCTGTTTCGGTTATTAGAGGCGCAACACACCATGAGTCGAATGGTGTTGATGCTTCAACTGGAAGTGGCCAAACGATTAGTGGCGAAGCCCGGCAGCAAAGACTACGGGGTGCTGTCTGTGATGGTGCAACATCTGGCCGAGGTGAAATTCGGGTTTAAAGTATCAAGGCAATGTTTTCGTCCTGTCCCGGATGTAGATTCTGGGGTGGTTCGGCTGGATATTCGCCAGGATCGCAAGGAGCAACCAGAAGACCTGGCCCATTTTCAACGGACTGTCCGTGCCGCCTTCGGCCAGCGCCGCAAAACCCTCCTGAATGCTTTCCGGTCTGCAGGCATTTCTGATCAATTACTGGAACGGGCCGAACAGGGTACCGGCATCTCCCTCACACGACGCGCCGAAACGTTGGCCGTCCAAGAATTTCGGAATTTGAGCATGGCTTTGCCTCGTTTTTGAATGGCCTCCGTTCTTTAAAGCCTCCATTTTCTTTTTAATAGTTGTTGGATTTGATTAAGGGTTGTTTGCTCGATAGAAACCCTTATGGTACGATTTTTTGTATGAGTATTTTCCCGAGTAAGAAAGAGATCAAAAATAAGAAGGCGTCTCCAGACACCTCTTCGTTAGCCGTTCAAATTTCAGGAGTTTTTCTTGCCACGGTGGGTATCTTGTGGTTGCTGAGTTTATGGACCTTTTCGCCAGCCGATCCTGTTCTGTTTTTCCCTCATTCTTCCTCGCAGCCGGTTCCCGAAAATGCAGTGGGTCTCGTGGGTTCTACCGTTGCCTTTTCGTTATTAAAGATTGTTGGTGGTGGATCTTTTGTGGTGCCGATGCTTTTTGTGGGATTTGGCTTGGCGGTGCTGTGGCTCGAACGGCTGCATGTGAGCCTGGTTGGATTATTTGGATCATTGTTGGCGATTGTGTCCGTGAGTGCGTTGTTGCACTTACAATCGTCACCCATGGCCACAGCAGATGCGCTTGGTCCCACCTCTGGTGGTTTTGTGGGGCAGGGCGTCTCAGAAATTCTTGGGACCTATTTTGCCTCTACTGGTGCCGCGATAATTTTAGGCGCCATGTTATTGGTAGCCTTTTTATTGTTGGTGCCCGTGTCGCTTGGGCAAATGGCCCGTGGCACGCTCACTTTTGGGGGAGGTCTTTGGGATCGGTTGGCGGCATCCCTTGCGGCTCTGAAAGAGCGAGAATGGCGGGTGCAGGATGCTGAACCCAAAAAGAATAAATCCATTCGTATCAATCGGGAATTGGCCGCACGGGGAGGAATTGGGGGGCTCGGTCTGGATCCCATTATCGAATTACCCAAGGGGCCAAAGCTTCCAACGGGGTCGAACTCCATCCTACCTGAGGCGGAGCCATGCCTCGCGTTGACCGACCAAACGGACTATGCCTCGGCAGTGCGTAAAACTGTAGGGGAATCTTACGCCATGCCTTCGCCTGCAGATCTTTTGGATACCCATGCTGCTCGGACGGCCCATCAGACCGATGCCGTGTTGAAATCTCAATCGGACATTCTGGTGCAGACCCTGTCGAGCTTTGGGATTGATGGTAGCGTGACCGATGTGCATCCCGGGCCGGTGATTACCATGTATGAGTTTGCGCCGGGTCCGGGTATTAAGGTTGCGCGCATTGTGAACTTATCCGATGATTTGGCCATGGCATTGAAAGCCTTGAAGGTCCGGGTGGTGGCCCCGTTGCCAGGAAAGTCCACAGTGGGCATTGAAGTGCCAAATCCGCAGCGGG
>JAOUNC010000039.1 GCA_029881175.1 Nitrospirota bacterium
CAAATTCGTTGATGCCAAACAGCGAATAGGATCCGCTAATCAGCCAATAGACAAAGGCAGGCTTCGCATAGCGTGGTTCATAATTGAGGGTGGGAGAAATCCAATCGCCGGTTTCCAACATTTCTCGGGCGGCTTCGGCGTTGCTGCCTTCATCCCGATCAGTCAACCCTAATCCACCCATCTCCAACCCGCCGAGCCATCCGCCTTCCAAGCCAAATAGCCAAACACCCAGCACCAGCAACAAAACAATATGCGAAAGGGAGGAGTGAGAAAGCCAGGATTGATGAGAAGAAGACGTTGTAGAAGAGGCTGAAGGAATGGAAGGATTATCCACTCTTGACTCGTTCTTTTGCACGATGAATCAAGATCAAATTTCGCACATAGACCAGGGTTCCCACACTTTGTCCGGCGATAAACACCAGGTCTACTTTATGAATGGCATACGCTAACACGATGACACTTCCCGCTAAGCTCATATACCAAAAGGAAACAGGAATTTGGCTTTCCGCCTTTTTCTCAGAAACAAACCATTGCAGCACCCACCGGGAAAAGAACAAGCTTTGACCAAAAAATCCAATCCCGAGCCATATCATTTCTTCCGTTGAGAATGAGGTAAAGTCCATACATCCATGATCACTGATGAGATTGGGGACGCGTCGATTCCTGCATCTGATAATTCAGACAACGCTTTTGCATCCAGCGAACGGCAAAAAGATCATACAGCCCCACAAACAACCGATTGCCAACCCCATACTTTGACAGGCCATGCGCCCGAGGATAATGCTGAACGGGAACCTCAGTAACCGTGAAACCATACATCTGGGCCAGGGCCGGGAAAAAGCGATGCATGTTTTTAAATAAGGGCATCCGTTCAATCACGGCTCGTCGAAAGATTTTCAATGAACAGCCCGTATCGGCTATCCCATCATGGATCACCCAATTTCGCACCTGATTGGCAATTCTGGATGACCAGCGACGCACCATATTGTCGTGTCGCGCTGCACGTCGTCCACACACCAGATCAAATTTCCCCACTAATGGCAACAATTTTGCAAAATCATTCGGATCATATTGTAAATCCCCGTCCATCGTGGCAATCAACGCCCCTCTTGCCTGTCGAAACCCGGCATCAAAGGCCGCCGTTTGACCATGATTTCTGTCTAAGTGAATGACTCGCACCGCCGGCGATTGCAAGCCTATTTCGTCCAGCAACGATTCACTCCCATCCGTGCTCCCATCATCCACAAACACCAGCTCAAACGAAGCCGCCTCGCTTTCCGGTCGAACTTCAAAAAATTTGAGCAGTTGGCTCGCTAACAGCGGGATATTGTCCCGTTCATCTTTGATGGGGATTACGACTGAAATCCATGGAAGGGAAAGCATGGTCATCGAAGGAACAGATGAGGCGGACAGCATGGTCTTTTTGGACATAACCCACGGTTCGGGGTTCCCACTCTGCCTCGGCATTCTACTGAATCCTCGAAAAACCGGTCAAACCTGCTCAGAGCCAAAGCAGACATCGCCCTCCATCCATTCATGTCGTCAAATCTGTCTACCCATGCGCTCTCATAGATCAGAGAAAGTTGACCAGGGGTATGGGCTTTTGTAAGGTTGGAATTATTTTCGTGGAGGACCATCAATGCAAGAAGACGTCATACAAGCCTACCTGGAAATTGAACAGGCCATGCAGCGCTACTCACTCTTACTCGAACAACACGTCGCGGCGTTACAAACGAGTGAGAATGAACAAGATACCATGAAATTCCAACGGATGAAGGCCGGCTCAAAAGCGATGAGAGACAGCAGCCAAATCTATCTCTCGTACGCCAAATATGTGGCGTATGGGATGCCTGAGAGTGACGAATTAAATGAGGAGGAAGATTTGCAAACGTAAGGATGGCAACTATATGGGAGAAGCCTCTGGCTTCTCCCTCTCCGCACTTTTCACTTCTTACGGTAAATATGGTCGGGGCGAGCCGATTTGAACGGCCGACCTCTCGCACCCCAAGCGAGTGCGCTACCGGGCTGCGCTACGCCCCGACACAGATCCTCTTATTCCAGCAAGTGATTTCTCGACCATGTTGAGGTTATTCACGATCTAAAAGCTTTAAAATCCCCTGCAATTCGGCCTTGGCCTTCTCCACACGATCTTTAGATACCTCAACGGCTTTACCGCCAGGTTTTTTTCGATACCAAAATCGCTTCAGCCCTGCAATCGTATACCCTTCCTCGTAGAGCATTCGTTTGATTTCAAAAACGGTTTCGATATCGGCTTTAGTATAGAACCGGTGCTTCCCCTGGCTCTTCTTTGGTTTCAGGAAAATGAATTCTGATTCCCAAAACCGCAGGACATATGCGGGAAGGTTCGTTAACGAGGCCACTTCCCCAATTTTATACCCGGTCTTTTCCTCGTGTTTCGTGCCGGCTCCCATGCCTCTGCTCACATCAGGGTCATTCTACAGCCTGACCTTCAGAGCCATTCACATATTGTTTAAAGAGTGCGCTTGGCCTGAATGTCACCACCCGACGCGGGGTAATGGCAATCTCTTCGCCCGTTCGCGGATTTCGGCCTTTTCGCTCCCCTTTGTTTCTGACGACAAAATTACCGAACCCGGCAATTTTAACGACTTCTCCTTGTTGAAGCATCGCCTTGATCAAATCCAAGACCTGCTCCACCATTTCCATGGCTTCCGCTTTTTGAATCCCAGCGGTTTCAGTAATGAGCTCGGCGATGTCCGCCTTTCGCATAATCAATACCCCCTCGCAAATGATATTGAAAGGAGTGGAAACGGACGGGATGTCCGGTCTCCTGACGATGGTGAATTGCAGAACGTAACGACCCTTACGAGTCTTGTCAAGAAGCAACAAAAATACGAAAGTTGTTGGCGTCCTCGTTTAACACCGGATAGCGTTATCCTTTTGATAAATTTTCTCGCATCAATTTATATTCAATACTATCAGCCAGCGCTTGCCAGCTGGCTTCAATAATATTTTCCGACACCCCCACCGTCCCCCACTTTTCCTTTTGATCACCCGATTCAATCAAGACTCTCACTCGTGATCCTGTCCCCCTCCGACCAGTTAAAACACGAACTTTATAGTCCAGGAGTTTCACTTCACGCAATTGAGGATAAAAACTCTCAAGAGCCTTACGAAGAGCATGATCAAGCGCATTCACCGGACCATCACCTACTGCAGCCGTATGCTCCACCACATCTCCGACTTTAACCATAATCGTGGCTTCCGAGATGGGCTCTTCATGTGTCTTGCGTTTCTCCACAATAATGCGGCATCCCAACAGTTCGAATGAGGGCGTATACGTCCCCATGGCTTTGCGCACGAGCAGTTCAAATGACCCCTCAGCCCCCTCGAACTGATACCCTTCATATTCCAACGTTTTGAGGGAACCCAATAATTCCTGGACCTTTGGGTTATCTTGTGGAAGATCCACCCCAAAGGTTTCAATCTTGCCTAACACCGCGCTCCGCCCACTATTATCCGAAATCAACACTCGCCGTCGGTTCCCGACTTGATCCGGTTGGACATGCTCATAGGTCAGGGGATTCTTTTGAACGGCATGAATATGCACACCACCTTTGTGGGCAAACGCGGTATCCCCCACGTACGGCTGGCGTTTATTTGGAAGGAGATTCGCCATTTCCGCCACATAATGTGAAATCGTCCTGAGGTTGGCTAACCGTCCCTCACCCACCGTCGTTCGACCCATTTTTAATTCTAAATTGGCCAGGATGGAACAGAGGTTCGCATTGCCACACCGCTCGCCAATCCCATTGATCGTCCCCTGAACCTGAATGACGCCAGCCTGAACCGCGACCAAAGAATTCGCCACTCCCATCTCGGCATCATTATGGGCATGAATGCCCAACGGCACAGAGCAGCGATCCTTAACGGTTGCGACAATCTCCCGAATTTCCCAAGGCATCGTGCCCCCGTTGGTATCGCACAAGATGATACGTTCAGCTCCTGCCTGTATCGCCGCATCAATGGTCTTCAACGCATACGTGGGATCAGTTTTATAACCATCAAAGAAATGCTCAGCATCATAAAAGACCTGCCGACCTTTGGACCGGAGAAAGGCAATGGAATCTTCAATTAATTCCAGATTGATGGCTAACGTGGTCTCCAAGGCCTCGGTGACATGAAGCGTCCAACTTTTCCCGAAAACAGTCACGATGTCGGTTTCGGCCGAGAGCAGCGCCTCCAGTGTGGGATCATCCTTTGCTGAGTTCTTGGCCTTTCTCGTTGAACCAAAGGCCACAATTTTCGCCTGCTGAAGCGGCGTGGCTTTAATCATTTGAAAAAACTCAATATCTTTTGGATTCGCTCCAGGCCACCCTCCTTCAATGAAATGCACGCCTAACTCATCCAACTTGAGAGCGATCCGCAACTTATCCTCGACCGAAAAACTCACGTCCTCGGCCTGCGACCCATCCCGTAGAGTCGTATCGTAGATTTCAATTACGGGGGAAGATGTGTTCATACCACAGAGACTCGCTGCCAAATTCCTAGTTATTCCTTACCGCATCGGCATGGGTCTTGGGTGCTGTCTCCAGCCCGAATTCCTGATGCAAGCTCCGGACAGCCAATTCCATATACTTTTCTTCAACCACACAAGAAATCTTAATTTCCGAGGTACTAATCATCATGATATTGATCCCCTCCCGCGAAAGGGCCGCAAACATGCGTGCCGCAACTCCGGAATGAGAGCGCATCCCGACTCCGACCAACGAGACTTTGGCAATTTCTTCATTGACTTCAACCGTTCGCGCACCGACCTCTTTGGCCAGCTCTCTGACCAGACTCATGGCGGCCCTCAGGTCTCCCCTCGGCACCGTAAAGGAAATGTCCGTCAAAGAATCCTGACTGACATTTTGAATAATCATATCAACATTGATCGCCGCTTCCGCAATCGCGACAAAGATTTTTGCGGCAATTCCAGGCTGGTCCGGCACACCCACCACCGTCACCTTGGCCTGATTACGATCCCCTGTCACGCCTGACACTAAGACTTGTTCCATATCTGCATCCTCTTTTACCACGCGGGTTCCTGGCCCATTCTGAAAACTGGACAGCACCTCGACGGGCACCTGGTATTTCGCGGCCAGCTCAACTGAGCGTGTCTGTAGGACCTTCGCGCCTAAACTCGCTAGTTCTAACATTTCTTCATACGAGATTTTTTCTAATCGCCGAGCGGTTGGCACCATATTGGGATCGGCGGTATACACCCCATCTACATCGGTATAAATAAAACAGGTATCGGCTTTCAATGCCGCAGCCAAGACCACAGCAGTCAGATCCGACCCTCCACGCCCAAGCGTTGTGACATCTGACGCTTCATTGATACCTTGAAACCCAGCCACAATGGGCACCACGCCCTCTCCTAAAGCCGCAAGGACCCGCTCGGTATCAACACGAGAAACTCTGGCTTTGGTATGGGCCCCATCCGTCACAATCCCCACTTGCCGTCCAGTGAAGGATCTCGCATTGATCCCGAGGCTTTGTAACGTCATGGCCATCAAGGCAATTGTCACGCGCTCTCCTGAGGAGAGCAAGACATCCAGCTCACGGCCATGAGGATCTGGGGTCAAATCTTTGGCCATTTTGGTGAGCCGATCCGTTTCTCCACTCATCGCAGACAGGACCACCACGACCTGATGGCCCTTGCTCACGGTTTCGCTAATGAGCCGGGCGACATGTTGAATGCGTTCAATGTTCCCAACCGACGTGCCACCGAATTTTTGAACATAACACGCCATAGCAGCTACGTCTTTTCAAAAAACCGTTCAAAGAATGTGCTTGCATTGTGAAGTGGGCAATGAGAGGCTTCCTGTTCAGTAAACGCCATCGTAGACAACTGCGCCTCACCCTTCTGCCCTTCATAGAGCACATACGGCGAAGGAGGATGCGCCCCCGCTTGTAAAATGCTGCTGCCATTAGACGTGGCCACAACAAAGAGTCGAGCATCTCCAGTTTCGGCACACAACTGTCGTAATGAGCCAATGAGATGTTCATCAATCTGTTGCAGAGACTCTACGAACATCGATGCCTGGGTCGACGAACCTTGAGACACCGCCAACGCAGAGAAAGGAATATGGAGACAAGCCAGGTCCTGTTTCTCCAGAATCTTTGCCGCCAAATCCGCCATCCGGCCTAACCAGGCAGATTCATTCTCGCCCACGTCATCCACTTTCACGCTTTTCAGTCCACTCGCCAGTCCCACCCCTCGATAGGGTCCACTTGGCGAAACGACAACACCCTGTATCGGCCATCGCTCTTGCAACGGCGACAATTCCACCGGCTTACTCTGTCCCCACAACCACAAGCAATTGGCAGGCTTCAAGCCAGCATTGACTCGCTCTTGATTCACGGGATGATGCTGAAGAATCACCCGCGAAGCCTCCATTAATTCGCACAAAATTTGAGCGCCCTCGCCTGTTGCAAGATACCGATCAATCGGTTGCCCAATGGCCTCCCGGGGAGGCCGGCAACCGATTTTGGTATTGCCACCCACCCACACCATAAGATGACGGGAATGATGTCCAAGATAAAATTGAATATTTTCTGATACTAATTGTTCGTTAATGGCGTCGATCAGTTCCCGGGCTTCTTCTGTTTCCAGACCGCCTCCAGTCACATCGTCCATCACTAATGCCGCACCAAGCTTTTTCCCGTCTCCCCACCCATCCTCTGCGCGTAACGTGACAAAATCGCAGAGAAATGCCACATCATGCCGATCCAGAACCACTTCCAGGTTCATGCCCTCAAATGCCCCAGGTCCGGCAAACCATTTCAATGTGTCATAGCCCAATAAGCTTAAGAAGGCTAATTCCCCGCTAAAGGGACGCGAATCCTTGGGGAGACCGAGACGACCGAATTCCCCATGCCGGGTGAGATCATCAAGATGCGGAGTTCGGGCCGCCTGGAGTACCGTACGCCCACCCAACTCTTCCAAGGGATGAGTCGGGATTCCATCGATGTGAACCATGATCGTTTTCTTCACGACCGTTGCCTCACTGGTGAAGATTCATGAAATTGGAGGTTTGTCTTGTATTGGCGATGGCCACACAGAACCATTAGGCTGTTAATTGGGCTGCCACAGCTTCGCGAGTCGCAGGAACGGTGACTGGTCGATAGGATACGGATAAGGCTGTATCAGGATCTTTCAATCCATGGCCGGTCAGCGTACAGACAATTGTACCATCTTGGGGTAAGAGACCTTCACGATGCATCTTGTAAATCCCAGCAATCGAGGCAGCCGATGCCGGCTCACAAAACACCCCTTCTTCTCCGGCGACCATTTGATAGGCCTGTAAAATTTCTTCATCGGACACCATATGTAGGCATCCATGTGATTCCTCAACGGCTTGCAAGGCCAAGGTCCAACTCGCAGGGTTTCCAATTCGAATAGCCGAAGCAACGGTTTGCGGGTCTTCCACCACATACCCTCTGACAAGTGGAGCGGCCCCTTCAGCCTGGAAGCCAAACATGCGAGGCAAGCCCTGCGTTTGCCCGGCCACTTGATATTCTCGATAGCCTCGCCAATACGCCGTAATGTTTCCAGCATTGCCCACGGGTAAGGCATGGATGACCGGGGCGCATCCGAGTTGATCACACACTTCCATTGCCGCCGTTTTTTGGCCTTCGATCCGAAAGGGATTGATGGAATTTACTAATTCTATGGCGGTCTCCTCACAGAGCGTTTTAACAATGGCCAGGGCTTGATCAAAATTTCCGTCTATTTGGATGACACGGGCCCCATGCATGAGGGCCTGAGTTAACTTGCCTAAGGCAATCTTCCCAGCCGGCACGACAACATAGGCAGGCAAACCGGCTTTGGAGGCATACGCCGCCGCCGACGCAGAAGTATTCCCTGTCGAAGCACACATTAATCCTTTGGCCTTCTTTTCCAGAGCCTTGGAAACCGCCATCGTCATGCCCCGATCCTTAAACGAGCCTGTTGGATTGGCACCCTCAATCTTCAAAAAGAGTTCTCGTCCAGGGCAGACCGTCTTGGCCAAGCGTATTGCCGGAATGAGAGGCGTATTCCCCTCCTGTAAGGACACAATGGGCGTCTTATCTTCCACAGGAAGAAATTTACGGTATTCCTCAATTATTCCACGCCAGGGTGTCATCGCGTCCCATCTACCTTATTCAGCCAAAGTCGATCCATAAATTATTCAATGCCTTCCATCCTGAGCAATGTCGTTGGTTCCGACACAATGGGAAGCACGTTAATGTCTTGAAGCGCCGATTGCATCCCTCGCTCACTTGAGCAATGAGTCAAGATGACCAAGGGAACTGGCTGCCCTTGTTTTCTCCCCTTTTGAAGAACCGACGAAATGCTAATGCCATACTTGCCGAGAATTCCCGAAATGGTGGAAAGCACCCCAGGGTCGTCTTTTACCATACAACGTAAATAATACCTACTTTCGATTTCCGCCATCGGCTTTATCACCAGGGGTTTGCGCGATTCCCATTGGAATGAGGTCGCCGGAACCCTTGCGAAAGACCCGTACATGCGATTTCGAGCCAAATCGATGATATCCCCCACCACCGCACTCGCCGTGGGGAGGGAGCCTGCACCTTGCCCATACAACACAATGTCTCCCACCGCGTCACCGACAAGATGGATGGCATTATACACCCCATTGACCTGTGCAATGGGAGACTCCGTCGGAACGAGCGTGGGATGCACCCGCGCCTCAATCACCTGATCCTTCAACTTCGCAATACCCAACAATTTAATCGTAAAGCCCAATTCTCCGGCAAACGCGATGTCCACCGTGGAAATATTGGATATACCTTCGGTATACACCGCACTCATCGGAACAGGGGTTCCATAGGCTAAATTCACCATAATAACCAATTTGTGGGCCGCATCAATGCCCTCGATATCCAAGGAAGGATCTGCTTCTGCATAGCCTTCACGTGTCGCTTCTTTCAAAATATCACTAAAATCCCGGCCTTCAAGTGTCATCCGGGTCAAAATATAATTAGAGGTTCCATTCATAATACCCGTGATTGACGTTAACCGGTTACCGGCTAGGCCTTCGGTCAGGGAACGAATAATGGGAATCCCTCCCCCAACGCTGGCTTCAAATCCAAGATCAGCTTTCGCCTGAAAGGCAGCCTCAAAGACTTCTTCTCCATGATCTGCCAGCAACGCCTTATTCGCCGTGACCACCCCTTTTTGCTTCGATAAGGCGTGAAGAATAAATCGTTTTGCTGGCTCATGCCCCCCAATCAATTCCACGACGATGTCAATCTGCGGATCGTCGAGAATATCATTGGCATTCGTCGTCAACATGTCTGGGGAAACCGTAACACCTCGATCAGTCGTGATATCCAAATCCGCAATTTTGGCCAGCACGACTGGGCGCCCCACACGCCTCGCAATGATGTCAGCATTGCGTTGAAGAATTTTCACAACACCGGTGCCAACGGTGCCAAACCCAATGAGTCCCACTTGTACCATCTGATCCATTATGGCGCGTCCTCCAGCTTCAGCGCCTGGCGAATGCCACGGACGGCTTGAAAAATTCGGTGTTCATTTTCCACCAGCGCAAATCTCACATAATCATTCCCACCCTCACCAAATCCAATGCCTGGCGATACCGCCACTTTGGCTTCCCGTAGCAGAAGCTTTGAGAATTCTAAGGAGCCCATTCCCAGGTACGGTTGTGGAATTTTCGCCCAGGCAAACATCGTGGCTCGAGGATAGTCGATGGGCCATCCAATACGATTTAACCCACGAACCAACGCATTCCGTCGCTGTTCATACAGGCCCACAATATCTTTGACGCAATCCTGGGGACCGTTCAGGGCAATAATCGCCGCAATTTGTATCGGCTGGAACATGCCATAGTCCAGATAACTTTTGACTCGGGTTAAGGCGCCAATGAGCTCGGGATTTCCCACACAAAACCCCACACGCCACCCTGGCATATTGTAACTTTTTGAGAGCGAATAAAATTCCACGCCAATTTTTTTGGCTTCAGGAATTTGCAGTAAGCTTGGCGCACGATAGCCATCAAAGACAAGATCGGCATAGGCTAAGTCATGAATGACCCAGACGTTATGTTCTAACGCAAATTCGACAACCTTTTTGAAAAATTCAAGATCCACCACCTGAGTGGTTGGATTATGGGGAAAGCTAATAATCAAGGCGCGAGGCGCTGGTTGCGTCTGTCGAAAAGCTCGCATCAAATTCTCAAAAAAATCGGTATCGGGGCCTAACTCCACGCTGCGAACTTCTCCACCGGCAATAATCACGCAATACATGTGGATTGGATAGGTTGGCGTGGGCGCTAACACCACATCTCCGGGGCCCACAATAGCCAACGCTAAATGCGCTAAGCCTTCTTTCACCCCTAAGGTGACAATGGCTTCGGTTTCCGGATCCAAACTGACATCATAGTTTCGTTGATACCAGTTGCAAATGGCATGTCGTAATTTTGTAATGCCCCGTGAGGCCGAATAGCGATGATTCCGCGCATTCCGGGACGCTTCAATCAACTTCTCGACAATGTGAGGAGGGGTTGGTTGATCCGGATTCCCCATACCCATGTCAATAATATCTTCTCCACGCTTCCGAGCCTGAAGTTTCAATTCTTGGACCTGGGTAAAGACGTATCCTGGGAGTCGTTGAATTCGGTAGAAAGGTTCCATTGTCAATGAAAAATAAAGAAATGCCCCTCAATGTGAGGGAGTGTGAGAATAGCGAACGGTATCATAAAGAAAGAAATTTTATTCTAGATGAGGGAATGAAACCAGTCAATTTCGAAACACGGGATTTTGAGAAAAAAGGCAAAGAACTTTTTGCTGCGTTGGCTCAACCCATTGGCGCCGATTTCGATTGATTGCCGGAGCCTGCCCCTTTTGCGATAATGCCGGTCCACTATGTCTCCAAGAAAGGGTTCCGATGGCACGATTAGGCGTTAACGTGGATCATGTTGCCACACTCCGACAGGCTCGTGGCGGGCATGAACCTGATCCCATTATGGCCGCCTCCCTCGTCCAATTAGCCGGGGCTGAAGGCGTGGTGGTCCACCTCAGGGAGGACCGCCGTCATATACAAGACCGCGATCTGTCGATTCTCCGGCAAACGGTCCATACCCAATTGAATTTGGAAATGGCCGCCGAAGATTCTGTCGCGAAAATAGCCCTTCAGATCAAACCCGACATTGCGACCTTAGTCCCGGAACGCCGCCAAGAACTCACGACAGAGGGGGGTCTGGATGTCATCGAACATCAAGATCGCATTCAATCCATGGTGAATCTTCTCCATGAAGGAGGGATTACGGTTAGTTTGTTTGTTGACCCGGATGTACACCAAATTCGAGCGGCGCACAAGGTTAAAGCTGACTTCGTGGAACTCCATACTGGTCGTTACGCCAATACCCGACGTCAACAAGAACTCGACATTGAATATAATGCCCTCGTCCAAGCCGCCAAGCTTGCTGCGACATTAGGACTTCGTGTCAGTGCCGGCCATGGCCTTAATTATCACAATGCGCACCGATTGACCCAGATTCCTGAAATTGAAGAATTTAATATTGGGCATAGCATTGTTGCTCGGGCTCTTTATGTCGGACTTGAACGGGCCGTGCTTGAAATGAAAGCCCTCCTCACATAAATAGAGCGTTAAACACGCCATCTCCATCTATACCTAATTATCATGTGGCTCGTCACTCCAGAACAGATGCAAGAGCTTGATCGTCGGACCATTCAGGACGCCAACATTCCTGGGACCAGTTTGATGGAACGGGCCGGAGCCGGCGTGGTCACACACTTGCTTCAGTATGCAGGCTCTCCAAAAGGGAAAAACGTCGTCGTGTTCTGCGGGAAAGGCAATAATGGGGGCGATGGGTTGGTAGTCGCTCGACTCTTGCTCGCCAAAGGAGCCCGGCTGAAGGTGCTCTTAATGGCTCCCTATCAAGAACTCAGCAAAGATGCCAAAACCATGTATCGACGTCTGCGGAAAAAGA
>JAOUNC010000040.1 GCA_029881175.1 Nitrospirota bacterium
ACCCTAGAATTTTCTACTTTTGGCTTTTACGTCTTAGTCGCCTATCTCCGAGATGATCAACGGTCTTCGGAAGCCGGCCTGAAATTCTTCATCTTGGGGGTTTTTGCTGCCGGTCTCCTCGCCTATGGCATTAGCTTGGTCTACGGAGAGATGGGAACCTTGATCTTCTCAGAAATGGCGGGCTCACCAGGCAGCTATGGGCTGGCTATCGGGTTCATTCTGATCTTTGCCGCACTAGGATTCAAAATCGGCGCCGTGCCGTTCCATGCGTGGATTCCTGACACCTATCAAGGTGCCCCCACGCCCGTCACAGCCTTTTTGTCTATTGCGCCCAAAGCAGCCGCCTTAGCCATTCTAATCAGAATGTTTTTTGTGGCGCTGGCCTCTTTCAAGCCCATGTGGGTCTTGCTCTTTGTCGTCGCCTCGATCTTTTCCATGACCTACGGCAACATCGTGGCGATTGCTCAAAAAAACATCAAACGACTACTCGCCTATTCGGGGATCGCACAAATCGGGAATATCATGATTGGATTAGCGGCAGGCACCAAGCAAGGCAGTGATGCGATCATGTTTTATCTGCTGACCTATATGTTCGCCAACTTGGGAGCCTTTGCAGTGATCATTGCTGTCAGTCGAGTGATAAAAAGCGATGAAATTGAGGATTATAATGGCTTAAATCGTCGCTCACCTTTCCTCGCTGCGGCTATGCTTCTCTTTCTGTTATCACTAGCGGGAGTCCCACCTTTGGCTGGCTTTATTGGCAAAATCTATCTATTCATCGCGGCCATGAATCAAGAGCTCTATACCCTGCTGATTGTCGGGCTGATCAATATTGTCATCTCCATGTATTACTACTTGATCGTCGTCAAAAAAATGTACATCAACGAACCCACAGACCCTTCACCCATTACCACATCCATGCCAATTAAAATTGCGGTCTATGTGGGCATTGCAGGAACGCTGCTGCTAGGCATCTACCCCGGCCCATTCATCGACTGGGCCGTCAACGCCACCCTCATGTTCTCCAACATCGCGGGTCCCTCCGCATCTCTGCCAGTCATCCCCGGTGGATAACCCCCCTTATCCGAAAAACCCACATGCGATCAATCTAATTGTCAGGCGTTTTTCTCTCTTTTTAAATTAAAAACCCGTTTACCCCAAAACCCATCTCCTCGCCTCCAAATCCTCAGAACGGGGTTTGCCGCGACTCCAAGTGACCATGCTTGGAGTGTGGGGCGATAGTAAATTAGGGAACAATCCAGTCGCTTACAGCAATGAGTCGGCTGGGCTGAGCTGGATCCAGACGAACAATAAAGGCTCCTTTAGAGGCGAAACGTTGAGTGGGTCCAAGGGCAAGCCTTGGATAAATTCCAGGATTGAGGTCCTTCTCTGACTCCCGCTCAATTCGTTCAATCAAATAGTCTCGGTAATAATCTTCTCGCATATTCATGAGAGCCGCCTCAAGTAAACTCAGGGCATAGAAGGTTTCAAATTGAAGGGTTGGCTTGGAAATATCCAGCCCTCGTGTGCGCATCCAGGCACGAACGACAAAAGACCGAGGATGCTTCGTGACGGTAATTTCGTGAGGTTCCACAAAACGCAGCCGATCAAGAAAATCCTTATCTTGGACTGTGGAAGTGAGTGAAATGGCACGTGAGGGAAGTACAATGAGACCTGTCGAGGGTGGTTGCTGCATCACCGTATTGACAGCAAAAGAAGCATCGGCTCCAGGCCAAATGACAAGAACATCATCCTTAGCAAGTTGTCGTGAGACATCTGCCATCATGAGAGATAGCTTAGCGATGTCGTGATAGACCTTTACGTCATGAGATATGTCAGGACGACCCGCGGTCAGTCTGTCTCGTAACATGTGAGACGGGATTTGACCAAATGGATCGTCGGCGGCTAACTGAAAAATCCTCCTGCTTGTTGGAGGTGTATTCAATACGTAATCTGCCAACACCTTGGCTTCTAGCGTCAAACCCTCTGAAAAATAGACCGAATACCCCTTTTCCACACCAGCAACCGGCAAATCAGTGATTGGCAAGAGACAAGGCACATTATGACGATCACAGAATTCTGAAATCGGCGACCAGGATCCCCGCACAAGGCCACTCACAATGGCAAAAAATGGGTTTGCTTGGTAAAAATCTTCCACCTGCTTCTGCCATGTCTCGTTTTCTCCTGTGAGCGTTAACACAGAAAATTCCCAATAGCGTTCAAGGGGTACAAACTGAGAACGATGAAAAGGAGAGAAATTTGGCCGGGCTCGATCATTTCTGAGGTGCCGATTATGCCAATCCACGAACATCCGCATGGTTTGTAGCACGGGATCACGATCCGAGGCTGGAACATTGTCGGACATCACCATCACGAAATGGATTCCTCGATCATCCACCCCGGGAGATAATTCCGAGGACAGAGTCTTGAGATAGGCTGTCAGAGCGACAACATCCTCTTCTGTTAACTCATAGCGAGGCATGATCGCGGCAAGCTCCTGTCCACCAGCATCTCGTCCCGTTCGTAGGGTAACGCTGAGAGACTCGGTGGTATACGCGGGGCGCATATGCGGCTGATGAAGTCGTGCTGAAAATGTTGGGGGTTGGACTTGCTGAAACATATCAGGAAACAGACGCGTGCGGTCTAGTTGACGAGGCGCGAAAAGAAGGGGGGCCGTAATCGGTGGCACATAATACCCACCTTCGCTCGCACCAAATCCACTGGGTCGGTGGCATTTCACACAGGCCGCAGATTTCCCAGAGACATTAATATCATATTGTGATGTGGCCTTGACGGGTGTTCCGTCTACCGCAATACCCTCATGATACAATCGTTTGCCAAGTGCGAAGGTTGAATCACTTTCTGTTTCACCTGCCAGAACTGATGTTGCCGATAAAAACAGAAAGAATGTAAGGGCAAAAAATAGAGCCATAGACTCTACTCTGCAGTTACTCATATTTCTCATTGTCTTTATTCCTGAAAACGGCTTGCTAAAGAAGGGGGAAGAAAACAAAAACCGCATACCTACTGTGTCTCATTCGATAGAACTGCAATCTGTATTTGTTGAGCGAGATCATGACTACTCATCATACCTTCAAGTCGAATCCAATCTTGCCCGGGGCGAGCCCGGATGAATGTCAAAGGCTGATGCAGCATCTTATCTGAAGAATAATTTCTCGCTTTAAATGAAGATTCCACCTGATGAATATCCGAGATGGGTCCGGTCAATAATGCCCAATTATCCGGAACGGGTTGCATGCGAGTGGAATATGCTAAGAGACGTTCTGGGGTATCAAATTCTGGATCAACCGAAATTGAAAAGAATGAAATTGGGATATTCGCTTCCCCAAGTTCCTCCTGGACGGATGCTAAACGAGCTGAGCGTATGTCGCAAAACGTCGTACAAGTCGTAAAGAAAAACTCGACGAGAACAGGGTTGGGATCGGCCAGGGCTTGGTCAAGATGAATCTTTCGTCTTTCCTGGTCAAGTAAAGTCACAACAGGAACATCGTAGTGGGCAACAGTCCGTTTAATTGGGAGATCGATCTCATGGTTATGACCCAATAGCCCTTTTCCATACGCACCACTCCCACCAACAACGATCCCAACGCCCATAAGAGACAATACACCCCATTGAAGCACTTTCTTCTTAGTGCCCATAAATAATCTCATATCAATTCCTAGTGTTGTGTTGTATCCGAAAGAAACGATGTGCGGCCTCTCGGATCCGAGAGGCCGCACCGTCAGCGTATTGGTTCAGTGCATGGACCAGATAGCCTGCTCATGGTGCAACGGATCAAATTGGTAGATCCGTAGACGCCGTGACGGCTCATAATTCAACGTCAACTCCACATTGTGTTCACCAAGCACATCACTTCCCATTCTGGCAGGCCTTGTCGGCGATTTAAATGCTGATGGCAACATGGTCCCCATAGGGTCCAACTCCTTTTGCCAGAACTCTTTAGCCTTGTTTATTTTGGTGTGATTCACCTTTGGCATCTTTTGCTTGTGATGTGGATTCGATCCAGATGTCGCGGCAGGAACCACTGATGGCATTGGCGTATTGAGTTCCCACCAGGCACGCCCGAAGGTAAACCATGGGCCGGCTCCATTGATTGGAATGGTGTTATGAAAGGTATTCTCCCACCCTCGCAATCCACCAAAATCTACGGCAATATAGGCATGGGGATAGTAATCACCATTGATCAATTTGATCTTGACCGTTGTTCCTCTGGTCTTCCATTTCGCAATCTCAGCTTGGGCATCAAAGATCACATAATCTTTCATCTGCCCATAAATCGTGTTATTCGCGTAGAACAACGTCACATCCGCATCGGGATCTGGAGTCACACCGTCCGGCAACTTATTGCGTTGCTCCCATTGCACAAACGCCCTCTCGATTTCGGCCATGACCAATGGATTGAATCCCGTTTGTTGTAACTGTCGCAACCCATTCCACATTCGTTTGGCTGGGGAAAGGTCACCGATCATCCCAATAGCTGCTTCTTTCGCTTCCTGGGAGGCTCTTGGATTTTCACCAAAGACAGAGGTTTCCCACTCAACAAGAGACATGCCCATCGCCACTTTGTTGGAGTTTTCCATCACAGATACACGTGGTGGATGGCGGCGCCAGCCCCATGTGTACGTCAAATTATAATGTTTGCCAGGAGCCATTTTCACTTCATACGTGGTACGCGTCCCGTCTTCCATGGGGAAGAAGGTCTTATCCATTAATACTAATGGGACCCCTGGACCCGTAACATCCGGATCATCCAAATACATTTGCATGGGCGAAAAGTCATCGTGCCCCTTATGAAGCGTATCTACCACATACGTGATGGTCCACGGCACATCCCTGACAGGCCGTGGGTCAATAAACGCCGTATCGGACTCGATATGTGTATCAAACCACACTTGATGAACCGTGACATTTCCTCCAATCACCTTCCCCTCATCGTCAAGGATAGGCTCAACGACCTTGGCCTTATTCGGCCCATTGTAGTGAAGGACCGGAATACCGCTGTACACCCGATTAGGCACAGGATTTCCTTCAAGCACGTCCAACGCCCGTTGGATTTTGGCAGAATCAAAATTTGAGGGGTCGTAGATATTGTTACCGTTGTCTCTACCTCGTCCCTCGTTATCTTGTTGCGCTCGATGCCAACTCCTAAACACTTCATCAAGATCATCAGTGGGAGAAGTTGGATTGATAGGCTCAACCGTAGGATCGGGATGCAAGTTATAGGGATGCTCTGGCGTCGAAGGCAACGTATTGGGGATGGGAACCCCATTGGAAGCCTTAACGTCTTCATAGATGGTTGGCAACAGATTCGTCGGATTAATAAACGGATCAGACTCTGGGAATCGGCCGGTGGGGGTATTATAAAATGTGGTCATCCCATCCGGGGAGGTGGTAATGGTATACTCTCCTGGCGCAGGAAGAGGTTGAGGGGTCCTCGAAAGCGGCGGTTCCGGCACTTGTGCCATGGCTAGCCCGCTGCCCATCGACAAAATCGCGGCAACGGCCATCATGGCCAGTTTTTGCTTATAAATATGTTGTTTGAGTCGATTCGATATAGTCATACGTAAAAGCTCCTCTTCACCTTAAGCCACACGGTTAGTAAAAGACGGTCCTGGGTCACCTAACCTGCGAGGACCGGCTTGTTTAATTGGTCCACTGACCGGCTTTTTGCTCATCACGGATGCGATTCGCATTGAGGCATCAGTTGCTTGAATGTCTGAAGGAAACGAAGCCCACAACCCAACGGCCGCGTTTCCATAATGCACCATATCGATCTTGATATTGACATTCTGCCGTGGCCCATGATGATACAACCGTGACAAGAACTTTGCCGTACCGTCTCCGGTGGCTCGAACAAAATGCCATCCCGCTGGCGCGCCCATCTGTTTGGCAAAATCACCTAATCGTTCAGGTGTGTCATGTTTTGGATCATGCGTAATGGAAATCATCCGCACGTCTTCATCGAGGCGCTTGCCAAGAAGACGGGCTACCTCTGCAAGCTTCGCCGAAATGGGAAATGCCGCTTCGTTTTCAATCGACATAAAGTTGATGGTGACCACCTTCCCCTTAATCAAGTCATCATACAAGCGCACAATATGTCCTTCATGCGTTTCCACCAGGGCCTCAGGCATTTGGCTCTGGCCAACTAAGGCGTCTCGCTCAAACTTCTTGAAAGAATCTTCTTTGGATGGATCTTTGGGGAGTAGCTCATTCTTGACCATTTCTGCCGTCGCTGCCGACGCCACAAACAGGCCGGCCACACATGCAGGAACTCCCATAAGAAATTTTCGTCTATTTGTCATTTCATCTTCCATACATATCTCCCATTTAAAAATGCAGTCATTGATTGATGGCTCACTTAATCCCCTTGTCCTTTAGGCACGATATCCCATCGAATCATCATGGCATGATCTTCATGCACCACGTTGTGACAATGCATGACGTACTTACCAAAGAAATCACGCCACCGGCTAAAGAATTTAATTTCATCGCCAGGACCAAGCCGAATCACGTCCTTTCGAGACTTGAGGATGTCTCCATGCGAAATGGGCTTGCCATTCTTTTCGATAATCTGAAATTCCTCAAAATGCGTATGAATCGGATGGCCCCAGTTATGGCCGGTGTTCCGAATCGTCCATATTTCTGCTGTGCCCTGTTCAATTTTTGCATCAATTCGGTTGGGATCCATGAGCCGTCCATTCACTGTCCAGAGACCATTGTCATAATCAAAGACAAACTCTCGTTCACGCCTGACTTCACTCATATCGATTTTTGGCAATGGCCTGATGAACTCTGGAATACGGCTGTGGTCTTGGACTCTTCTTCCTCTCACACGGAATTCCATCAATCGATCGCCCTGGTCCAGCAATTTACCGCGAGGCCCGGCACCATCAGGACGCATCTCCAGTCGATTGGTGAGATAAATTTTATCCCCATCGTTGTACTTGGAGAAATCCACAATAATATCGTTCCGATTCGCAACCCAAATATCTACGGATTCTGTTTTGATCGCTTCTGGCAGAAGATTCCCATCCTCAGAAATGACATGGAACGATTCCGCATCACTTCCACTTTTCGTCAAGAACAATCGGTACAACCTTGATGGACCGCCATTCAATATTCTGAAACGATATTTTCTTCGTTCGACTTCGAAGTAGGGTTGAATCCTTCGATTCACCGTAAACCGGTCACCTAACATGCCATGCGTGTTGTATTGCATGTTCGGTCCATAGTGCCCAAACCCTGTGTTTGGATCATCTCGTTCTTCAGGATGCGATCCCGCAAAGTCCCAGACCACTTGTCCATCAGCGCCAAACTGTACATCGTGTAGAATAAGCGGAACGTCATATTTGCCGCTCGGGAACCGGAAGGCCCCTGGCGTTTCATCTCGTTCGTCACCAGAATCTTGTGGGTCAAACGCTAAGAAAAACCCGGAAAGGCCTGCATAGACATTAGGCGCGGTAAAGTCGAGCCGATGATCGTGATACCACAGCGTGTTCATATATTCCGTGGGGTCAAAGCCCGCAGGAAAACTTGGATAGTGATGATCCCAGAACTCACCGGAATCAAACCAATCCGCCGGGTTACCATCGCTCTCCGAAGCCTGATGTCCATTATGAACATGGATCGTCGTTGACGGTAAGGCAAACGGCACGTGCCCGGTACCCACAGGAGGCAATTCGTTTATACGTCGCACAAACAAGGGCTCCCCATAGCGTGTATGAAATGTGCAGCCGGGCGTAATACCATTAAAGCCCCATGACCATGAGCCGGAGCCATACGGGCCCTCTGGATGATATTGCCACAAAAATTCTTGGAGTCTCTGGATATAAAATTTTTGTGGCAGAAAATCATTGAACCGTTGATGTCGCAAAGGGTCAATTGCGCCCCCGTTCGCTTCAAGAACACTCCTTGAAATCGGTACGGCTTTCGGCATTTCAAATAACGGCTGGATAAAGGGCGTCGCTGGTGGGCTGGGACGCGCCTCAATCGAGGGGCGAAATCCTGAAGGAAATACGAGACCGCTTTGCGGCACCGTCCGAGCCATGGCCGATTTGGCAAACACTCCTCCAGCTGCTGCTGCTAAACCTAGCTTTAAAATAGTTCTTCGAGAAGCCATCCTTCCCCCTTTCAGTACATACGTACTCTAGTAAACTGTGAAACCGGTGATCATGAAGATATTGGGCGTACCCCACTTGGCTTTCATTCTTGAGAGAAAAATCTGACCGCCCTCCATCCTACAGCCAAACAGAATCAAGCCTGCTTTCTCCTTGAAAACTTACACCCCCTACATGAGTCATTCAATAGCTTTCTCATTCTTTGACATTGCCGCGAAAAGCAAGACTGAAGGCAGTGCCATACGCCTAAAGGTATTCAGTGCCCACACGAAAACTTAATTTGTGGGGCAGAATCTTTCAACTTTTTTCAGGTTTGTCAAGAACTAATGACTTATTTTTGTTGCAAGACTATACATATGGAAAAATCATTTTTGTGAGGTAAACCACAAAAATAAGCAAAAATAATACCACTCCAATTTCTTGACATAAGGTGGCTGTTGAAAAATGGTACAAATTGGCATATTCGAAAATTACAATTTCCTTTAAAAAAAACTTCCAATTTTAAATTCGGAAAAATGGCATCAACGAAGAGGTCTCTGCTTCAATAGTACGAATATTTAGAGGAAGATGAATCGCTCATCCACACAAGCGAAAACCCCATAGCTTTCTACAGGGAATAACAAGGACAGCAAGCTCATGATTGTAAATATTTTAGGGTCTTGACTCGTTTTTATTCGGATGTTTGAGAAAAACCTTGACCAACAGGCAACAGTCTTCTCCGCGAGGATTCTATCGAAATTCACACCAAAAAAAGATATAAGTGTCTCTTCCACTATGAAATGAGTCTGAACGGCGGGCGTGTTTCTAACATGAAGTGAGTCTGAAACCGGGCTGCGGTTCTGGCATGATGGGAGGATGAAAACCATCATGAAGCTCAACGCCCTCACAACTCTGGCCCAAGTGGCCACCTTTCTGGCGGGCACCCAGCCCGTCACCTTCTCCGTGCTCAGTACGAAGGATGAATCTTATCAGTGGATTCAAGCGAACTTACTCAGGTTTGAATATCTGACGCTCGCGAAGCCCCATAAAGGGCTCGTCTGCCGTTATCTGGAAAAGGTAAGGGAGTATTCTCGGCAGCACCTCACGCGGCTCATTCACCCATATCGCCAGACAGGGCGCGTGCTTCGCTGCCAACGCACGGTCCAGGGATTTGCCCGTCGGTATACGGAGGAAGATATTCGCTTGCTGGCCGCCATGGATGCCCGCCATGACACCCCCTGTGGCCCTGCAATCAAAAAACTGTGTGAGCGAGCGTGGCAGCTCTTTGGCGAGGCCGAATATGAGCGCCTCTCGGCGATCTCGATCAATCATCTGTACAATTGATGAAAATCGGGCCAATATCGACCGCAGCGACACCATGTTGAGAAAACGCGGCCCACCCACTCGAGCAGCGGCGAGCGGCGGAAACCACAACCGTCGGGCCAGCCAGGCTTCCTCCGTCTCGACACCGTGCATCAAGGGGATTGGGATAAGCAGAAAGGGGTTTATCACATCAATGCGGTCGATGAGGTGACGCAGTTTCAGGTGGTCTGTACCGTGGAGAAAATCAGTGAAGCGTACCTCATGCCGGCCCTGGAACAGCTACTGGCCACGTTTCCGTTCCCCATCCAGCGGTTCCATTTTGATAATGGCTCCGAATACATCAATGGGCGGGTGGCCGCACTCCTAGGCAAACTCTTGATCGAATTCACGAAATCCCGCGCCCGCCAGACCAACGATAACGCTCTGGCCGAAAGTAAAAACGTGGCCGTGGTGCGGAAGCTGTTTGGCCATGCCCACATTCCTCAACGCTGGGCGCCACTCATCAATATCTTTAACCAGGAACACCTGAATCCCTATCTCAACTTTCATCGGCCCTGCTTCTTTCCGGAGATTCGGACGGATCAGCAGGGCAAGGAACGCAAGATCTACCGCTATGAAAGGATGAGGACGCCCTACGACAAGCTCAAATCGCTCCCCCGGGCCACGCACGACTTGAAACCTATGGTCACGTTTGAAATACTGGATACCATCGCGCAGCAGCTCAGTGACAATCAGGCCGCAGATCTTCTCCAGAAGGCCCGTCGGCAATTATTCACCACGATCCATGACCGGACTAAGAGCACCGGCTGACTCACTCACACTTGCCTCGGAGTTCAGATTCATTTAAGGATGTGAAAATACTAAGATCAAGTGATCGCTGCCTAACAAGGGCTTGCAGCTGCCAGCGAACAGCTCATTCCAATCGATTTGTGATAGCCTTCTGGCGTCAAGCTTCTTTACCGCAACGGTGCCGGTCGACGCTGTTCGTTGCAGCTAAGGCCCAAGCCATTCAGCCGACTGCCGGCGGCGGCGGAGGTGCAAGACAGCAATGAAGAAGGCCGTGCCTGCATTTCCTAGTGAGCGCCAAAAAAAGCTGACTCTATCTTTTTAGTTGGATTTTGCGTTCTGCCGCCTGAGTTCAGTTGCCGCTATTTGCACGCGGTCCGAGGTGTTGGGTTGGGCGGTTATCGTCTCGGGCCCTATCGATTCTTCTTCTATGCCGGAGACCGTAAGGAACCATCGCATGTCCATATTGAACGGGATGCCAAGATTGCAAAGTTCTGGCTCGACCCTGTGCGGTTACAACGCAGCGGTGGCTTCAATCGTGTGGACATCAAACAGATGTATTCAATTGTCGTTGAGTATCAAGAACAGTTAAGGGAGGCCTGGAATGAGTACTTCCGTAATGCCTAACCCAGTCAGTCCCCGTGCTGAACATGTGAGGATCACCGACGATACGTTAAGTGTCGATCTGGGAGACGGACGGACCATTGCCGCCCCGTTAGCCTGGTTTCCACGGCTTGTCCATGCCACTCTCGATGAGAAAAACAACTGGCGGCTGATCGGTCAAGGTGAAGGCATTCATTGGGAAGATCTTGATGAAGATATTAGCATTGATGGGTTGCTTGAAGGCCGGCCATCTGGCGAGAGTCAGACCTCGTTCAAAAAATGGTTAGACGCACGATCGGCTCGTGGGAAAATATGTTCGTAGCGCTTTTCATACGAGAGTTGCACTAAATACCTCGCAGTTTCAATTTTTACCTTTCCTCTCTAACTGTTGCGACAGAACCATCAACGGTACACAACCTTTTATCCCGCTTTCACGTGTAAGAGGTCAGGCATGACTATTGATTTAATTTAAAAGGTATGAATATGCATAATGCGTGTGATCATCTGCCGCATCATGAAAGAGGGCAATTCGGGGGTTCTCGCAGGCAATGACGTGATAAAGGGCGTCGTGGAATTTCAATGAGGTGTTCAAGCCATAGCTGCAACCTTCAAAAGCCATACATAGAACAAATATCAATACTCATGCCTGACCCCATTGCCCTTAGCTTGTGGTGATCCCGTGTTCAACAATGAGTTTGGCAAACTGCTCTCCGTCAACAAGCTCAATTTTGATGCCTTTTTCATCAAAGTATTTTTCGGCAGCAGCAGTAGCTTCATTGGAAATAGCACCGGATGTAATGACCATGCCTAGATTAGCTGACTCAGCTTCTATACCCTTTATCAGTTGTTCAACAACCTCTTCCCCCACTGGTGGATCTGGTCGCCAATGTTTAGCCTGCACAGCTATGATTTGGCGGAACGCACCCGCCACAAGAAATGTTGCAAGTATGTCCGCCCCCTTGTCTTGGTTTCGTGGAACAATCCTGGCATCTTCAGCCCCTAAGCCGGTCAGTACGGTTTGAATTAGCCTTTCAAAGCCGAAACTATCCATTCGGCCACTGCATAATTCGTTCAAAGTTTCGCGAATAAGACGGGACTGCAAATCAGTTTGAAATATAGGAGCTTGCCCTGATGCGGTAATTTGAAG
>JAOUNC010000399.1 GCA_029881175.1 Nitrospirota bacterium
GGAGATATCCAATTCCAGGATGTCTCCTTCGGCTACGTTCCCCAATCCTCGGTCCTCCATGACATTTCCTTTCATATTCTACCCGGCCAACGCGTCGCCATGGTCGGAGCTTCTGGGGCCGGCAAATCCACGACGATCAATCTCCTTCTCCGGCTCTATGAAGCCCAAGCCGGGACGATCTTGATCGATGGCCGCGACATTAAAGAATACAGCAGAGAGTCCCTCCGTCGGGAAATTGGCATTGTCCTTCAGGATACGGTCCTGACCGGGGCCAGTATCCGCGAAAACATTTCCTATGGAAAACCGAATGCCACGGTGGAAGAAGTCGAAGACGCCGCCCGGGAAGCCCTGGCCCATGATTTCATCATGGAACTGCCGGATCACTATGACACCATTCTTGGGGAACGTGGAGGCACACTTTCTGGCGGACAGCGCCAGCGAATTTGTCTGGCACGCGCCATCATTAAACGCCCTTCGCTGCTCATTCTCGACGAGCCCACGTCCGCCGTTGACCCCATATCCAAAGCATTGATCCGGGAGACCGTGCAACGGATTCAGCAGGGGAAGACCACGCTCTTTATTGCCCATGAGTTTTGCGACATGGAGCAATTTGATCAAATTCTGGTTTTTAAAAACGGTCGAATCGTTGAACATGGACCTCATCGCGAATTAGTGAAATTACAAGGGCATTATTGTGAGTTGGTCAATGCCTGAACAGTCATGACGAAAAGTTTCATTCTCACCATTGATGTGGAAATCGATGCGGGCCGGAAATGGAAAACATCAAATCCGGCCACCTACGAAGGGGTCGATAAGGGCATTGCCACGTTGCAACGGCTTTGCAATGACTATGGCATTAAGCCGGTCTACTTAATCAGTCCCGCTGTTCTTGTGGACCAACGCTCGGTTGACTACCTGGGTTCCCTCGATACCACCACTTGCGAACTCGGCACCCATTTGCACGGAGAGTACATCGGCCCGAATGCCAAATATCCCGGACCGGATTTTAGCGGATGTGATCCCCAAGAGATGCAATGCCAATATGAGAAGGAGATCGAATATCAGAAGCTCGAAAACCTCACCAACACCTTCACCTCGCTCTTCGGATACGCTCCGGTCTCGTTTCGCGCCGGTAGGTTTGGAGCCAGAGGGTGGACCATCCATTGCCTTGAGCAATTGGGCTATACCCATGATACAAGCGTGACTCCCCATCGGAATTGGCACGACATCGCCGACTTTTCACGGCCGGGAAGCCTTTCGCCCTATCATCCTTCCACCGAAAATATTTGTGCCAAAGGCCAATCTCACATCGTGGAAGTGCCCGTCTCCATTACCCCAAATTTAGAATGGCTCAGACCGACTCCGCGGTTTTCGAATCTCGACCAGTGCAAAACGGTCATCGATTGGTATGAAGCCCATGTCACGCCAACGGTCCTCTGTTGCATGTTTCACAATGTCGAACTTGTTCCAGGGAAAAACCCCTATTGCCAAACTGAAGAGGACTGTCACGAGTTGCTTCACCGCATAGAAGGGATATTCCAGGTTTTACAAGAACGAAACTATCAATGCCACATGCTGAAGGAAGTGACGGTGGAAGTTTGACGCCCTGAAGGCATCGAGAAAGACCGAACTATGCAAAAGGTATTAATCATTATCGATAAATGGGGATGGTCCTACGACACCATTGCCAAAGGGCTGGTCCGGTACAACCACAATCCTCATCTGGCTTTTGATATCGTCTCCGTCGCCGATGACCTGGACTTTATCGAGAGTCACCACAGCCAATATGACCTGGTGTTTGCCTTGGGATGGACCCTCGTGTTTTCTAAAAAGAAGAAGGATCACTACCGGGGGGAATTACCGTTTCTGGACAGACGGAAATTAATCACTGGCATTCATTCCCATCGATCATGGGATGGGTACGCTTCAACACCGGAAGAATCGCCCACTCCTCCGCCTGAATTATTGGAGCAACTCTCGAAACTACGTGGGATCAATATTATCAGTCGCCGTCTCTTTACCATTTTCAAAAACGCAGGGCTGACTAATATCGCCTTGACCGAAAATGGAGTCGATACCGCCCTGTTTACTCCGACCAATCCGATTAACACCGATCGGCGTCATCCCTTGATCATCGGCTTTTCCGGAAGTAAGGAAATTACCAAGCATGATTCACTCAAGGGGTTTTCCGAATTTATTCTTCCCCTGGATCAGATCCCCAACGTTCAGATCAAGGTGTTAGGCGGAAGAGGCGAGCACCAAGTCACCAGAGAGGAAATGCCCGATCTGTACAATCAGATCGACCTGTATATTTGCGCTTCTTCCTCCGAAGGCTTTTCACAAAGTGTGCTGGAAGCCTCGGCCTGCGGACGTGGAGTCCTCTCGACCAGAGTGGGAGGCTGCGAAGATCTCATCAAAGAAGGGCTGAATGGATTTCTCTTCCATAGAGATTTGGACGATATTCAAACCCTCGTGAGGCGATTGGAAGCAGATCGCCAACTGGTCAATGCTCTTGGAGAGGCCAACCGCCACATCACGGAGCAATATTATTCTTGGAACATCAAAGTCCAAGACTGGCTTTCTTTTATCGAATCCCATCTACCCGTAGCCCAACACATCAGCTGATTCGGAACGTCCTTGAAGGGTTTCCCGCAATGATGCGCATTATTTGTACCGGAAAGATCGCCAATACGACCGTCGGGCATATCGACCACATCATGGCCTATGCCGTGGGCTTTCAAAAACTCGGCCATGAGGTGTATGTGATGGAGTCGGTCGGATCAAATCGCTGTATCGATGCCGATCATCACCACGTTCCTTTCCAACATTGGGAGGGACGAGTACATTTTGAGAATGTCATGAAGTTTTATGGTCTTTGGCCCCGGTGCTGCCTGATATACAAACAAGGGGAAGTCACACACGGCATGTCGTTCGCCGAAGCCGTCAAGGTGGCTCAAGGCTGTGATCTCTTGATCACTCGAAGCGGACAGATTCACAAAGTGCCGGACATTTTCGAACGGCCCAGACTGCGAGCCTATTTTGATGGCAATCCCGGCCACACTCAACTCATGTTTCACCAACAGGGAGCCGAATTCGAACCTTTGGATCGCTATGAATACCTGTTTACTCTGGGGCTTAATATTGGAGGCTCTAGCTGTTCGATTCCTA
>JAOUNC010000400.1 GCA_029881175.1 Nitrospirota bacterium
AAAAAAAAGAGAAAAAATGAACAATCGAACGATGAAAAAATAACGCTTGGAAAAAAAGAGGGCGCAATCTACCATAGGCACAACTGGAAAATCTACGGATTCCATACTCAGATTGTATCGAGGCGAGGGAATCAGGGCTGAAGCTTGGAGACATGGGAATAAACGAGGTTTTGGCATGAAGTTTGATCATAGGTTGACCGATGAATAGTCATGAATAGTTGGATAATTTATGGTACACCTAATCGGTAGCCTGTCATCGTCGAAATGAGATTCACGATGTGAAGGAAAGCGTGGCTTATGTCTCTCGCTGAACCAAACGCGAACGTTGTCGAACCTGATTGGGCTTCTTTGTCCGATGAACAACTGTTGGACATTCGAATCTGTGACTTGAAATTACGAATTCCTGGCACGGAACTCCATAAATGCGTGCGACAATTATATCGGGAATTGCAGGCCCAGGGCATCGTGTTTCGTCCACATGTGTGGTTATCGGACGATTGGTATTCTCCCGATGGGGTGCCTGGGCTGGCTGTGCCGTTTTATATGGGGCATCCACGCCTAGCGAAATTAGAACTCAATCAAATGTTAGAGGTCGAGGGGGGAACCTTTGACTGGTGCATGCGCATTCTCCGTCATGAAGCGGTGCATGCCATTGAGAATGCCTACCACTTGCGTCGTCGACGTTCCCGTCAACAGATGTTTGGAAAAAGTTCGGTTCCCTACCCCGATTGTTATCTGCCCAAGCCCTACAGTAAGAGTTTCGTGTTACATCTGGATATGTGGTATGCCCAAAGCCATCCCGACGAAGATTTTGCCGAAACCTTTGCGGTCTGGTTAACCCCCGGCTCTCATTGGCGTGAGCGGTATGCGGGCTGGCCGGCTCTGAAAAAGTTAGAATACATGGATAGCCTGATGAAGGAGCTGGTGGGCGTGCCTCCCCTTGTGACCAAAAAAGAACGGGTGGATCCCATCAGCCGTCTACAGAAAACCCTCCGGGAACATTATCACAATAAACGCGAGCGCTATGGCTTGGATTATCCCAATTTTTATTCGCGGGATTTGCGGCGATTATTTTCTGGAGATCCCGATAAGGCGGACAATCTCTCCGCAGCAAACTTTATTGGAAAATTTCGGAAAGAAGTGCGTCGCAAGGTGGCGGAATGGACCGGGGAATATCAATACACCATCGATCAGGTCTTGCAGGATATGATTACGCATTGTCGCCAAAAAAACTTACGGTTAGCCATTCCTGAAGAGCAGGCCAAAGTGGATTTCACCATTTTGCTCACAGTGCAAACCATGAATTATTTGCATGGAGGCCGCCATCGGTTGGTCCTATGAGAAAACTTCGGGTCATGGTCCTCATGCATCAAGACTTAGTGCCGCCGGATGATCCGGAAGGCGCGGATTTGGCCTCGGTGGCATGGAAAACGGAATTTGACGTGCTGACGACGCTGAAGGATTTAGGCCATCACGTGACCGCGTTAGGCGTACGAGATGATTTGCGGGTCATCGATCAGGTCGTGAATGATTGGAAGCCGCATATCGCCTTCAACCTGTTAGAAGAATTTAATGGTAATCCTGAATTTGATCAAAACGTTGTGTCCTATTTGGAGCTGCTGGGGGTGCCCTATACCGGCTGCAATCCCAAAGGGCTAGTGCTCACCCGCGATAAAGGCTGGTCTAAGAAAATTATGGCCTACCATGGGATCCGCTGTCCTGACTTTGCCGTTTTTCCCGTGGGACGGGTCATTAAGTGGTCCGGAGAATTTGCGTTTCCGGCCATTGTGAAATCGATCAGTGAAGAAGCCTCGCTGGGGATTTCTCAGGCCTCGATTGTGTATGACGAAGACAAATTAAAAGAGCGCGTGGAATTTGTGCACCAGAATGTCGGGACCAGTGCGATCGCAGAACGATACATTGAAGGGCGAGAACTCTATGTGGGTGTGTTGGGAAATCGACGCTTGCAAGTATTGCCCGTGTGGGAGTTGAATTTAAAAAATCTTCCCCCAGATGCCTTACGATTTGCCACCGCTCGTGTGAAATGGAGTGTGAAATATCAAGAGAAATATGATATCCAATCCGGGGAAGTGGAAGGCTTGCCCCCCAAGCTCGTGCAAACCATTCAACGCACCGCTAAACGGGCCTATCATATTTTAGGACTCAATGGGTATGCCCGCATGGATTTTCGCTTGGACCCTCAGAACCACTTGTACTTCTTAGAAGCCAATCCCAATGCGCAATTGGCCTACGGCGAAGATTTAGCCGAGTCCGCCGAGCGGGCCGGACTCTCCTATGAGGCCCTCATCCAACGCATTCTGAATATCGGGTTGAATTGGAAGCCAGACGCCCAGCGTTAACAGGTTGTCTCAGCACGAACAATCCGACACTATTACCCACCCCGTCATTCCCTTTCTAGTTGTCGAGAACCTCTCCTTCATGCCGTGATTACGGACATTGTTTCTCGTGACCCTATTTCCCTCTCTGTCATTCCCGACAGTCGTTGAGCCTACCCCTGCAGTCGTTGGCCGTAGGGCATCCATCCCCACTCCGTCATCCCCGCAGGTCGTTGGCGGGGATCCATCTTCTCTGATTTCATCAGACCTGCAGCGAGGTAGCCGACCACCATCAAACCCTCCGTCCTCCTCTCCTCAATGTCATCCTGAGCGAAGCGAAGGATCTGTGCCCAGCCCACCCCCGCCCATTGAAGAACTACGTCCCTCGTCATCCCCGCCAGTCGTTGGGCCTGCCCCTGCAGTCGTTGGCAGGGGAGGGGATCCAACTGAACTCCGTCATCCCCGACATTAGTTATCGGGGATCCATCTTCTCCGTCATCCCTGCGGTCTCTGGCAGGCATCCATCTTCTCTCCCCCACGCGTCATCCCCGACAGTCGTCATCGGGGATCCATCTTCATTTTCTTGCATGAGGATTCCCTGGCCTGGTGGCATGGCCGAGCAGTGCAACCTCCACCGGGAAAAAGGCGGGCAGTGTTTGAGCCTTTCGACAAATCTCAGGACCAGCTCCGCGAGTGTGCGCGCCGCCGAGCCTTATATAATCCTCTGGAGTTATTTGTGATACCGTTCTGTTTTTTATTCATGATCATGTATCCCTGGCGCTTGCTGGGGCGAGGACCAACCGAGCCTACTCCCTTTACAGGAGCCAGGGC
>JAOUNC010000041.1 GCA_029881175.1 Nitrospirota bacterium
ATAACAATCGGTGATACCCAATTTGTGAAGGTAGGGTAACACGCGTGCGGCGTCTAAAAAGGTAAAGGAGGCGTTGAATTGCAATCGATAGGTCGAAAGCGGAAGGCGTGGGAAATGGGTGGGCATGGTCGCCGGATTACATGGGAGAAGAAGATGGGATGGCCTGTCCCCCATAGGATTTTCCGCGTGCGACGGTTGTGAGCCCCAGCTTGCCAGGATGTCGTTTGCCTCCACGACCTTTGTCGCCACCCATGGTGGATCCAGGTTCAATCACATTAAATCGATCAATGATGCAACGGTGGAGATGACTTTTAGGGCCGATCACTGTTCCATCGAGAATGATGGATTCCTCAATGGTGCAGCCTTCGCCAATGCGAACATTGCGGCCAATGATAGATCGGGTAATCGTGCTGTCGATGATGAGGCTGCCCTGGCCCACCATGGCATCGTTCATCTGGGAGCGAACGAGGCTGGCCACCGGATCGGTCAACGCATCCGTGGTAATGGGCCATTTCACATTGCGTAAATCAAAAATGGGCTCTTCTCCCAGGACATCCATGTTGGCTTGCCAATAGGTTTCCAGTGTTCCCACATCACGCCAATAGCCCCATTCTTCATAGGGTTGAATACCAGGTACAGCATTTTTTGAAAAATTGTAGGCTAACACTCGATGAGATTTGAGAAGGGAAGGAATGATGTCCCGTCCAAAATCGTGTGTACCGGCCTGGCTGGCGTCGGTCTCTAAAATTTTGACGAGGGTGTCGGCATTGAAAATATAATTGCCCATGGAACTGAACGACATCTCCGGGTTGCCAGGCATCGGTCTGGGCTCGGCAGGTTTTTCCTCAAATCCAATGATTTGATGGTCTGTGCTGGCTTCAATGATTCCAAAGCCTTTTGCGGCATGAACGGGGACAGGAAGTGCGGCAACCGTCACTTCAGCCTGATGTTCAAGATGAAACTGAACCATTTGCCGAAGATCCATGCGATAAATATGGTCGGCTCCGAAGACGACAACTAAATCTGGAGCAAAATCGTGAATGAGGTTGATATTCTGGTAGACCGCGTCGGCAGTTCCCTCATACCATTTCCCCCGTCCCTTCATTTGTGGAGGCACGACGGTGATAAAGGCCTGTCGATTGGGCCCGCCAAAGCGCCAGGCTCGACGAAGATGTTCGATCAGCGATTGAGAGCGATATTGCACGAGCACATACATGGCGTGAATGCCGGAGTTGATGAAATTACTTAGCACAAAATCGGCAATCCGATAATTGCCGGCGAAGGGAACCGAAGGCTTACTGCGTTGCTCGGTCAGGGGCATCAATCGCTCACCCTTGCCTCCGGCCATAATCATGGCCAGGACTTTTTGGGGTATCCGTTCCGGAGTGGGTTTTCGTGTTCGTGAAGGAGGCATGGTTATGAAGGGTCTGGATTCGCCGTCAACTGTTTGTGCTCGTTGTGTTCGGCCACGATGCGTTCAAGTTTGGCGATGGTCTTTTGTTGTTGGGCGATTACACGACTTTTTTTAATAAAAGACGGCAAAGACGCGATCAAACTTAATATGACACCACACGCCACGGCCGTGAGAACCACCACGACCAAGGATGCTTCAAATGTCGAGAAAAAGTTAATTTTAATCGGTTCAGAATTCTGTAAAGAAAAGGCAACAGCAAAAAACAAGACGAATAAAAATGTGATCAAGGCAGCATACATAAGGGGAGAAAACCTGATAGAGTACTTCTAATTACTTCTAGTTAACATAGAACGGAGTGGATGGCAATGCCTGTTACCCCTGAACAAATACAGCGAATTTTGAATGCCCAAGAGTCTGATCCATTTTCTGTGCTGGGCCCGCATCGAGAAAGCCGTGGAAATGGCGAACATATCCGGATTAGAGCTTTTCTGCCTGATGCCGCCGAAGTGTCCTGTCTTCCTCATCAACTAGATGCGGATCCGTTGCCGATGACGCTTGTCGCACCCGATGGCCTGTTTGAAGCGGTTTTTCCAGGAAAAGTGGTTGATCCCACCTATCAATTTCGAGTCACCACGACTCACGGTCATACTTCCCAGCGATACGATCCCTATGCCTTTTCTCCGGTCTTGTCCGATTTTGATTTGCATTTATTTGGTGAGGGGAAACTGTATCGGGCCTATGAGAAATTAGGGGCGCAGATGTGTACGCATCAGGGAGTCCGAGGCGTCAACTTTGCGGTCTGGGCACCGAATGCCAAACGCGTCAGCGTGGTCGGAACCTTCAATGACTGGGATGGGCGGCGCCATCCTATGCGTGCCCGGGGAGGAGTAGGAATTTGGGAATTATTTATTCCTGGACTTGAAACAGGTGAAATCTATAAATACGAAATATTACCGCAAGGGGGAGGCCCGCCGTTTTCGAAAGCCGATCCCTATGCCACCGCCGCCGAGTATCGTCCGAAAACGGCTTCTTTGGTCTACGATGTGTCTCAGCATGAGTGGAAAGACTCGACGTGGATGGAGAAGCGAAAGACTGCTGACCCGCTGAAAAAACCGCTTTCGATCTATGAAGTGCATCTTGGCTCCTGGAAACGTGTCGTGGAAGAGGAAAGTCGGTGGTTGACCTATCGGGAGTTGGGCGAAAGCTTGGTTCCCTACGTGAAAGAGATGGGGTTCACCCATATCGAACTCATGCCTATCGTGGAACATCCATTTGATGGGTCGTGGGGGTATCAGGCGACAGGTTATTTTGCGCCGACGAGCAGATTTGGAACGCCAGACGATTTCATGGATTTTGTCGATGTCTGTCATAAAGCCGGTATTGGCATTATTATGGATTGGGCACCGGCCCATTTTCCTGACGATCCCCATGGATTGGCGTTTTTTGACGGGACACATCTCTATGACCATGCGGACCCCCGCAAAGGCTGGCACCCGGAATGGAAAAGCCGGATTTTTAATTATGGCCGGACCGAAGTCAAAAACTTTCTCATCAATAGTGCCTTAAGTTGGTTTGATCGCTACCACATTGATGGTCTGCGTGTGGATGCGGTGGCGTCCATGCTGTATCTGGACTATGCGCGGAAAGACGGCGAATGGGTGGCGAATCAATTTGGCGGAAACGAAAATCTGGAAGCGGTGGAATTCATTAAGGAGTTAAATGCGGTCGCTCATCAGGAGCATCCCGGTATCCTTATGATTGCGGAAGAATCCACGGCTTGGCCAGGCGTGTCCAGGCCGACCTATGTTGGCGGGCTGGGATTTTCTTTTAAATGGAACATGGGGTGGATGCACGATACGCTAGAATATTTTCAAATGGATCCTGTGTACAGAAAGTTCCATCAGCATAAAGTCACGTTTGGACTCATGTATGCCTTCACGGAAAATTTCGTGTTAGTGCTTTCGCATGATGAAGTGGTGCATGGGAAGAAGTCGTTGCTCGACAAAATGCCAGGGGATGACTGGCAACGGTTCGCTAATCTACGTGCGCTCTATGGCCATATGTGGGGCCATCCCGGAAAAAAAATGCTGTTCATGGGCGCCGAGATTGGCCAATGGTGGGAATGGAATCACGACGACAGTCTGCAATGGCATTTGCTGGACTATGCTCCGCATCGCGGGTTGCAGCAATATATCGCTGATCTGAATCGACTGTATCAATCAGAGCCGGCATTGTACCAAGTCGATTTTGATTGGCAGGGCTTTCAATGGATTGATCTACATGATAGCGATAATTCTACTCTCACCTACATCCGCTATGCCCAGGATAAGACCGACTGTGTGGTTTGCGCATGCAATTTCACGCCAATCCCACGGGAGCAATATCGTATGGGCGTTCCTCGCGGCGGCTCGTATCGAGAACTCATGAATAGTGACTCAGAAATTTACGGTGGGAGCAACATGGGTAACGGTGGCAGCGTGCAGGCCGATCCCATTCCCTGGCACAACCAACCCTTCTCACTTCTCGTCACTCTCCCGCCCCTCAGCGTTCTCTTCTTCAAGCCTGAATGAAAAATCGTAGAGTTGTAACGTTCTCCCCTAGGGACTTCCTAGGGGCTTCCTCTAGGGGTCAGATTCCATGCTAACTCAATTTCTGATGTTCGAGGGTTAGGCTTGTTTGTAGACCCAAGCTGGGAAGGCAGGTAAGGCGAGGGTTTCTTTGCTTGAGGTGAGATCAAGAGTAAGGGGAGCTGCTGAGGAAGCAATACCATCCGGTTCGGCATATTCGGGTTGGCTATTGTCCAACAAAAGCATCCATTGGCTTTTGGGTTGGGATATGGTGAGAGTGGTGGGTTGGTCGTTAAAGCCTAGGATGAGCAACATGGCTTCCTCTCCAGGATTTTTTCGATACACCGTTAACACTGTTTTTGGGGGATTTTCCCAGACTCGAAGCTGATGCCCCTTCGCACCGATCCCGAGAGAAGCGTGACGTTTTCTGAGGGCGATGAGTTGCTTGGTCCAAGCGGCCATGTGTTGTTGTGCGACGTCATGAGTGCCCGGTGGGGTTAATCTGGAGCTTTCAAAGGTGGCCTCCGCGTAGGGATCAGAAATTTTTTTCCATCCGAAGGGTTTGAATTCGGCCAATCGGCCTTTGCGAACGGCTTCGACCAGACCTTGGTCCCCATGGTCGATGAAATAATGAAACGGTGCACGCTCTCCATATTCTTCTCCCATGAAAAGTAGGGGGATGAAGGGCGAAAGGAGTACTGAAGCGGTCAGAACCTGTTGGGAGGCATGGGGAATCAGCGTTGAGAGCCGGTCGCCTTGGGCGCGATTGCCCACCTGATCATGATTTTGGGCAAATACGACAAATTGTGACGGCAAACATTGGGCGGCGGAATTTCCATGTTTGCGGTGGCGGTGGTGGGAGTATTGGCCTGAGTAGACGAAATGTTTGCGAAAGGCTGTGGCGAGATGATCCAACGTGCCGAAGTCCTGGTAATAGCCTTGCCGTTCCCCCGTCACGAGTGCATGGAGGGCATGATGGAAGTCGTCATTCCATTGTGCGTCGAGGTTGTGTCCGCCTTTTGCGGAAGGGGTGATGATTTTGACGTCGTTTAAATCGCTCTCTGCGATGACCCACACCAACCGGCTATCCTGTTTGGCTGCAGCATGGACGGCATCACGAATGTCTTTCAGAATATGGGTCACGCTGGCATCAAAGATCCCATGGATGGCGTCCAGTCGTAGCGCATCGAAATGGAAGTCCCTGGTCCAATACACCGCATTTTGAATGATGATGTCACGGACGGCATCGCTATGGGGGCCATCAAAATTGACGGCGCTTCCCCAGGGTGTGCGGTAATGGTCAGTGAAGAATGGGCCAAAGTTCCCCCAATAATTTCCTTCGGGCCCCAGATGGTTATAGACCACATCCAAGATGACGGCCAGCCCAGTGGCATGACAGGCATCGATTAATCGGTGAAGGCCGGTTGGGCCCCCGTAGGAATTGTGTGGGGCATAAAGGTAGGTACCATCGTACCCCCAGTTTCGGGTTCCAGGGAATTGTGCGACGGGCATAAGTTCAATGGCCGTGATGCCGACTTCGTCACGTAGATGGGTCAGGAAGGGAATGATGGCCTCAAAGGTGCCGGCTTGCGTAAAAGTCCCGGGATGAAGTTCATAGATGATGTAATCCTGAAGCGGCAGGCCTTTCCACTGTTGGTCGGTCCACCGAAAAGACGCCGGGTCAATGACTTGGGATGGGCCATGAACCCCATCAGGTTGAAAGCGTGAGGCGGGATCCGGGCGTTTTAATTTATCATGCAGGACAAATTGATACCGTGCTCCGCTCACAATATTTGAGATCGTGGCTTCCCAATAGCCAAAGGGACGAGGTTCCATGGGAACGGTTTCAGGTTGTGGGCTCAAAATTTCAACGGAGAGGGTTTTCGCCCATGGTGCCCACGTACGAAACGTGACTTGTTGTGGACCAGTCACGAGTGCCCCTATTGACATAATGCTCTGTTCAGGAATCTCGGGTTTTATTTTTTGGCGGGGCATAACATCTTTACGGTTAAAGGGGAATGAATTCAAAGCAAGTTGCGTTGACTGCCTGCATTATCTGTTGGATCTCATATCAAGTGAAATGTTGGGTCGACTTTAACATAGTCATGGCTTTCGTGACATTAAAATTGCCATGGCAGGAGAAAAAAAATGCATGGACTTTCCAGTACCCGAGCTTCCTGGTACGTTAAGGATGCAGACAACTTCTTCCTTGTTTCCCTGGGATCAACTTTTTAAACCCACCATATTCCGATAACTCAAAATGTCAATGACTGTGATAAAGAGGTACTCATGAGACAACGACCTGGACGTCCTTATCCACTGGGGGCAACATGGGACGGTGAAGGAGTCAATTTTGCCATTTTTTCTGAAAATGCCACTGGGGTAGATTTATGTTTATTCGATGTGGAAGATCAAGAGCGTGAACATCTGCGTTTGCCCCTTGTTGAATGTACCGATCAGGTGTGGCATGTGTATCTTCCCGAAGTGCGACCGGGACAATTGTATGGTTATCGCGTCCATGGGCCGTATGATCTTTCTGCGGGCCATCGATTTAATCCCTCGAAGTTATTAATCGATCCCTACGCCAAGGCCTTCACCGGTGTTGTGAAGTGGTCGGACGCCATGTTTGGGTATCGGATCGGGCAGGCCAAAGAAGATCTCTTAATGGATGACCGGAATAATGCGGCCAATGTGCCAAAGGGCGTGGTGGTAGATCAATCGTTTTCTTGGGGCCACGACCGGTTGCTACAAATTCCTTGGTCGCAGACGGTCATTTATGAAGTGCATGTCAAAGGGTTTACGATGAACCATCCGGAGGTACCGAAGCCTCTTCGGGGAACCTATGAAGGGCTGGCCTCTCCCCCCATCATTGCCTATCTCCAATCGTTGGGTGTGACCGCGATTGAGCTCCTTCCGGTCCATCATTTTTTAAATGACCAGTTTCTGATGGATAAGGGGTTAACCAATTATTGGGGATATAATTCCATTGGGTATTTTGCGCCGGATATTCGGTATTCCGCGTTTCCTCGAGAGGGACGCAAGGTCTATGAGTTCAAGACGATGGTCAAAACGCTGCATAGTGCGGGCATCGAAGTCATCCTGGATGTGGTGTACAACCATACTGGAGAAGGGAATCATCTGGGGCCGACCCTGTCCTTCCGGGGCATTGATAATGCAGCCTATTATCGACTTTCACCGGATAATCCCCGGTATTACATGGATTACACCGGATGTGGCAATACCTTGAATGTCCGGCATCCACGGACGCTACAAATGATCATGGATAGCTTGCGATATTGGGTGTGTGACATGCACGTGGATGGCTTTCGCTTTGACCTCGCTTCCGCGCTTGCGCGTGAGCTGCATGATGTGGATCGACTGAGTGCCTTCTTCGATATCATTCATCAAGACCCCATTTTGTCACAGGTGAAATTGATTGCCGAACCATGGGATTTGGGCGAAGGCGGCTATCAAGTCGGAAATTTTCCGCCGGGATGGGCGGAATGGAATGGGAAATATCGTGATGTTGTGCGGCGCTATTGGAAAGGGGATAACGGGTTGTTGGGCGAATTTGCTTCTCGATTGGCGGGGAGCAGTGATCTCTATGGCCAAAGCGGACGTCAGCCGTATGCCAGTATCAACTTTGTGACAGCACATGACGGATTTACGCTCAATGATTTGGTCTCCTATGACCAAAAGCATAACGAAGCCAATCATGAAGGCAATCGTGACGGGACCGATGACAATGAAAGCTGGAATTGTGGGGTCGAAGGTCCGACAGACGATCCGGCGATTCTGCAGCTTCGTGAACGGCAAAAACGAAATTTCTTCGCGACCCTTTTGCTGTCTCAGGGCGTCCCCATGATGTGTGGTGGTGATGAAATCGGGCGAACGCAAGGGGGCAACAATAATGCCTATTGTCAGGACAACTCTATCAGTTGGTTTGACTGGAATATGAATAAGACGCAGTTGGAACTGCTCGAGTTTGTCAAACAACTTATTGTTATTAAAAAAGAGCATCCCGTTTTTCATCGTCGCCGGTTTTTTCAGGGAAAACAGATTAAAGACTCTGAGGTCAAAGACATTGCCTGGTTTTCCAGCAACGGGAAGGAAATGACCGATAAGGATTGGGATAAAGGTCTGCTGACGCTGGGGATTCGATTAGCTGGAGATGCTATTGAGGAAATGGATGAATTAGGCAATCCGATTATCGATGACTCCTTTTTGCTGCTCTTGAATGCCTATCATGAGGCTGTGCCTTTCGCACTGCCAGCGCATAAGAAAGGCGTAGCGTGGGAATGGGTATTTGATACGGCCAAGACAGACCACAAAAAAATTTCGAAAACATGGCGGGGCGGAAAGGTCTATGTCTTGGAAGCCCGGGCCATGGCCCTCATGCGATTGCGAGACTTAAAACAGGCGACCAAAAAATCGAGCTAATCGCTGGCAATTGACTTTTGAGCAAAAATCCTGATGACCCTTTCATGGTAATAAATTCTTTAGCGATTGGTGCGGGTATGTTCCCCTTGCTGATTTTCGCAGCCGAGACAAATATTGCACATTTTTTAAACACTTCTGTGAAGTAGGCGCTGAGGGAAAAGGCTGTTTCATGAATTTGGAGGGGCATCGTGATACATGGGTTCTTTCTTGGGTTAACAGGCAAAGTGAAGCAATTAATTCGAGTCTGACCCCTTAGTGATAGGGTGCCCCGCTGTATGAATAGCGAGGGTACCCCAGGCTGCATATTAGCAACACTATTGATTAGATCCGGTCTTCGACGAACCGCTTGCCTTTGTCCACAAATTCAGACATCCGGTCCTTGGTCTCGTCCGCAAAGTCATTCATGCGATCGCCGGTGTCATACAAGTAGTTTTTGATTTGCCGACGAGTTCTTCTTCCTGTTTGCGGTGCCATTAATAACCCTAACCCCGTGCCTAAGAGAATGCCGGTGAACAGGGCTAACCCTCCACAAAGAATCACACGTGTATCTGAATCCATGATGCCTCCTTTTTGATAAAGAATAATTTCAAATCGACTAACTTCTTGCCTTCTTCCGAATTGTATTTTTTGAAATGTGAATATTCCTAACCAATTCCTCTATTTCTATTGTAGAACGGAAAACATTCTTTTGCCAATTAAGGGATATTGGAAAAAACTGCTAGCGGTATTTTCGTCATTATACCGTAGTCACCTACGGAATGTAGGCTCGGTTTGTCAAAACAAGGGTCGCGCCCTCCGGGACGCCAGAGCCATGTGCAGCCTTCCCTTCGGCAAAGCTCAGGACAAGACTGGACGGACGCTTCGAAAGGCTCATGACATGCTTTGTTGATCATTCCCTTGCGGTGATGACGACGGTCTGCCGACAACGATTTATGAAGAATCGGCGCGAATGACTCAACAGCCCAATTAAGTTGTGGCTGGGCTTACGACGGTGGTGAGGCTGAGCCTCACTATTCTTCCACTTTTTGTGGGGGCTTGATGTCTATCTGACTCATGACTCTTGGGACGGATATTCAGACTTTTTGTGATGGAAGGCTACTCTGGTAACTGTGTAAGGGTTTTTTCTTGCTCTAACGTTTCCATTATGGTATCAGAAAAGAGAGTAAATTCTGTTAAAAGCTTTGTTTTTTGCCAGATTTGCACGAGTTCCTAACTTTAGGCGCAATCAAAAATTGACGACATTGTGAGGGGTAAACGAATAAAGATGAAGACGAGGGATTCCACGTCCATTAAGGTCCGGTCCATAGTTTCTTCATGCCCTGGCTTACGGGAATTGGCCGAATCTATGGGTGTGGAATGTGAGTATGAGGATGGGAGAGGCCACTCTCACCAGGCAACCGATGAGACGCTTCGTCTCATTTTGGGTGCGCTGGGCATTGCTATTCAATCAGAATCGGATATTCAGCAAGAATGGAAACGTATTCAGGAAGAACGATGGACTAATGTGATCGAGCCGGTCCTGGTGCATTACCCGGAAGCACGAACCCCTCTAAGTTTTTCTATGGCCCTTCCCTTGGGAGATTTTCCCTTAGCGTCCGTGCTGTTTGAATGTCGGCTAAAGGATGAACAAGGAAAGATTCGAGCGTCTACCATTAAAGGTTCAGTCTGCACATGTCTTGAAGAAACCGTGCTCCGGGGTGCCCGCTATGTGCGAATTCAGGTGCGTCTGCCTGGTCGTCTTCGTTTGGGGTATTACGACGTGATGTTGACGATCAAGATCGGGGCTTATGTGTTAGAGGCCAAAAGTCTGGTCATTGCTGCACCTCAGCGCTGCTATCTCCCACCCGGATCAAAAAGAGAATGGGGGATCGGGGTGCAATTGTATGGCATTCGTTCTCGGAAGAATTGGGGCATTGGTGATTTCCGTGATCTGGAACGCATCATGAAGACAGCAGGGAAAACCTGGAACGCCTCAACGATTGGCCTTCAGCCCCTACACAGCTTGACCCCTGGGCTCCGTAGCCCGTATTCGCCGTCCAGTCGATTGTGTTGGAGCCCCTTGTATTTGAATCTGGAACAGGTGGCGGAGTTTCGTGTGTCACCTACGGTTCAACAGAGGTTCCGGACGAAAAAATTCCAATCTACATTAGAAGCTCTGCGTTCCAGCCAACTTGTCGAGTATGAAGCGGTGAATCAGCTGAAGATGGGTGTTCTGGAAGACCTTTTCCGAGTCTTCAAGCGGCGGCACCTTCAACCCCGTACGGCGCGTGGCCGAGCCTTCTTGCGGTTTGTTCAGCAGAGCCCGGATTTCTTAACGCGATTTTGTACGTTTCAAGTGCTGAGCGAATATTTCCCCGGCATGGTATGGCGGCAATGGCCTGTAGATTTTCAGGATCCCGCATCTCCGGCGGTTGAGCAGTTTCAGAAAGAACATGCGTCCCGCATTCACTATTTTTATTATGTGCAGTGGCTTTGTGAGTTGCAGCTTACACGATTGGATCAGGTGGCCCAGAAGGCTTCACTGGAATTGGGGCTTTACCATGATTTGCCTGTGGGCATTCATCCTGATGGTGCGGACGCTTGGGGCTTTCAAGATCAATTGGCCAAGGATGCCACCAGCGGTGCGCCGCCCGACTCCTTTAACTTGCATGGCCAGAACTGGGGATTGCTCGCTCCCAATCCTCGTGCGCTTCGTCAGCATGGGTACCAATTTTTTCGCCAAACCGTGAGTCAGAACATGAAGCATGGTGGGGTTCTTCGTATTGACCATGCGCTCGGATTGTTTCGGATGTTTTGGGTGCCATTTGGGCATACGGGGCAAGATGGGTTGTATGTCAAAACCTATGTTGACGAAATGTTGGCGGTGTTAGCGTTGGAAAGTGTTCGGCACCGGGTGATGGTCGTCGGCGAAGATTTAGGAACGGTGACTCCTGCCATTCAGCAGAAGCTTGAGGGGGCAGGTCTTCTCTCCTATCGCCTTCTGTTTTTCGAACGCGAAAGGGGAGGGGCGTTTCATTTGCCACAGCAATTTCCTCGTCAAGCGCTGGTGTCGGCGACAACCCATGACCTCCCCACGCTGAAGGGGTACTGGGCAGAACAAGATATCGCCATCAAGGAACAGGCGAGCCTTTACCCATATTCTGAAGATAGAGATCGTGATACACACGCCCGCGTGGAAGACCGTCGTCAGTTATGGAATGCGGTAGGCCGAGCCGGATTTGCCTTGCCGGAAACGATGCCCGTCATGCTTACTGCTGACATGGTGGCGAAAATTTATCAGTTTTTGGCCAAGACCCCTTCGCGATTGCTCATGGTTCAACTGGAAGATTTATTGGGTGAGATCGATACCCCCAACCTACCTGGAGCGCCTGATTCTGCCTATCCGTCCTGGCGGGTACGGCTGAGTCGCGAACTCACTTCGTGGCTGAAAGACCCAGTCAATAGACGCTTTGCGCAGGTCATCTCTCGGGAGCGTCGGAGTCGTTGTGTTCCTGCGTGAAC
>JAOUNC010000401.1 GCA_029881175.1 Nitrospirota bacterium
GACGCGTCATCGTTTTTTTTCCGCTTTTCCCATAGATCTGCCCACACTGCAGCAAGGATTCCCAACGTTTCTGTGTCACGGTGCCCTTCTTCGAGTAATAGATTCAGTTCAAAAGCCGCATCATCTAATTGCTCGTCTCGGCGCAGGGCGAGCCCCTGCAATTGCCGGAGACGAATTGAGTTAGGAAACCGCGTCAACGCGAACTTAGCTGCCTGAATTGCCGCTTTATACTGCTTACCGCGGATGAGTAGATCAATTGCAACACCGGACAATGTCGCTGAAGTCGTATATGCCTTATCATCACTTTGGACGCTTGTCAGAATTCGGTCAAAGAGTCCAGCTTTTGCCATAGCGCGAAGTTTGGCTGGCTCCTCTTTCATTGACGATTCGTATTCCACGACACGTCGGACAGCGGCCTCACTGAGTGGCTTGCCCTGAAGGCCACACGTTAGCCTGACAAGATCTGCGCCCATGGGGCCATCCGGGTACTCCGAGAAATCAAGATAGAGCTGCCCACCCTGGAGTCCAGGAAGTTGTTGTCCGTCGAGTGACGCTACAACAAAGAAAAACGGGGACGCCGTTCCCGCGGAATTGGTTTTTCTCGCGACCATCGAATCAACCTCATTCTCGACCCACTTGGAATCGGCGGTCCTTTTGGACCAGATCAGAACTCCGCTGGCGCTACTTTCCAAGTTCTTTCCAAGTTGGGACGCAAGCCCCTGCCCCGGCACAAGTACAAACTGGTCCATAAAGACCGTATAGCCGCATTGGGTCAGCATGTCGTATAACGTCAAAGTCCAAACCCGGTCAAGCGACCGATAGGAAATGAAAACATCCCATTTGACACCTTCCGGTCGTAGCCTAGGGGGTTCGCAGTGCTCAATCCAGTAATTCATTTTCAATTTCTCCAATGCTAGTTTTAGAAGCTACGGGTATCTCCGTTGCAGTTTTGCGAGCGTACGTTCTATTCTCATGCAAGCGATCAGAACAGCGAGAGAGAGTATAGAGAAAATGCAATACTGCTGTTCTCGATACGTCTATCTTCCGAAGGCCGCTTGATTGTGCCTCCAAAGGCTAACGCCTCGGTTCAGCGGCGGCGCGCAGCGCCATCCGCTGCAGCCGCTTGTTAGCCATCAACATTCCGGAACATGTCATACGCAAACCGGACTGCTCCAGGGCTAGTACTCACGAGCACCAAATCGTAACTCCCAGATCGTCGACTCCCTACGGCGGCCTGTACGGATCTCCCACTGCAAGTCATACCGCCGCCTCTCGACTTCTTCTGGTCCACACAATCTCCACTGCACATGGAAATCAGCGGCGAGCTGAAGGAAACACGAGACCAAAGCGAAGCCACGCGCCAACAGCTTGATGGAAGGCGTTCCCACCGGGAGAGGGGATGATCAGTGTAGGGGAGGACGTCACGAAAACGGGCCGGGTAGTCTTTGCCTGTAGAGATTCCGAATTCATTTGAGTGGCCGACATCAACTTCAAGCTTCCCAAAAGTGTCAGTGAACCACTGCTGCCCAGACGGTAATCGTAGGTCAAGCACGCGGGCAATCTCAACCTTCGCAACATCCAATGGGAGCATCTTGGCGATCTGTGTTCCCAGCTTAATGACGGGTCGCCCGTCTTCCAAAGCGACACTTTGAATCTCCGCTGCTCCAAGCAGCAAGAAATTTGCGGAACCAAAGAGATGTGGATGACTCCGCCGTAATTCTTCGGCCTCCTTCGTGTGCACCGTCGAATCAATCAGATTCGGGAAGAACTTGGCATGAGACGTCCAGTAACTCACCAGCTCCCACACGCGCGTTCCACCATCTGCCCCCGATTCATCATTGCATACGGAGAAGTATCTCCCACCCGGTAGAGTGTGATCACCAGCAAACCGTCGCAATCGGCCGTGACTCGTCGGAAATGTCCCCTTCGAGGTTACGCTAAAGGAGACATCCGGAGCCTTCAGCCAAGATGAGACTTGCCCTTGACCCAGGAACTCAAGAAAGCAACAATCAATTAGCTCCCGAGAGTGGCCGTCGAGGCGCTCGGTCTTGATCTGTTTGAGCCAGCCGGGAAGTGTGGTAAGTTCCATGGGTTGCTCGATGCTTGATGGCCAACAATGTTTAGGCGGATCGGCATAAGAGCCGGATCTTCCCATTTCTGTCCGTATAACACGCCATCGAATTTTCTGAACATAACAAAATGATCGTTGCCATTTTAATGAGTTCACCCGAAGGGATTCGGTCGCATCTTCTTCCTTGAATTGTTCATGCAGTTCACTGGCATGTTCGGTCACTCATGTGTGCTCTCGAAACACCTGGGCCACACAATACAGCCAGTCTCAATGCGACGTATCCTTGTACAACATTGAAAAAATGTCAAGGGTTCTGATCTTCATTCATATCGCATCCGGAGTTGTCTGCTGAATGGTGGACACTCAATGACATACACGCGTCATGGAAGACCATGTCTCCTAAAGCCTTTTGGCAATCTCAGGACAGGTTCCAGGAAATATTTCGCTAGACCCTGGCTGCCTCACCTGGGCACAGATCCTTCGCCGCTGGCTCAGGATGACGGCATTTTAGTACCTTTTCATGTTTTCAAATGTGTGATCGAAAAAAATTCCCACACTATGCCACTCCCCATACGTAATAGTTGACTACCACCAAATGAGGTGCTTTCTGGGCAGATTGTTTCCTGGTACTATGAGAAAAATGTGGAGGGATGAGCCATGAAAAAGATTTCTAAGGTCAAGGTTTTGTCGGGGTATCGACTGGAGTTGGAATTTGACGACGGGGTATCCGGAAGGGTGGACCTCTCTGAATCAGTCGGCAACGGTGTGTTCGCCGTGTGGAGCGACCCGCTCGTTTTCGAACAGGTTCGAATCGGATCGTCCGGCGAACTGCTTTGGGGCGAACAGATTGATCTCTGTCCGGACGCACTCTACCTTAAGGTGACGGGCAAGAAACCGGAAGACATTTTCCCCGCGCTACGCAACCAGACCACTCATGCCTGAAATCAGTCGTTTCTTCGGCATTGTGATCAAGATGTTCTTCGACGATCACAAACCGCCACACTTTCATGCAGAATATGGTAGTGATCTTGCGTTGATCGATATTCGCACTCTGGCTGAGTTTTCAGGAAGATTGCCTCCTCGCGTG
>JAOUNC010000042.1 GCA_029881175.1 Nitrospirota bacterium
TGCACTTCCGCTCCCTGCTCAAATGCTCCTACTGTCCGGGGAGAGAGTAAGAAATAAAGGCGGGGGACTCAACTATCGATTAGCAAGCTCGTGGCCCATCTACACCAAGAACGGACCAGCCAATGATTTTGAAAAAAAAGGCCTGCAAGCGGTGCAGGAGAATCCCGATGAACCCTACACAGGGCTCATCAATCAAGGAAAAGAGAGACTGTATGTGGCCATCTATGCAGACCTGGCTATTTCTAAAGCATGCGTGAACTGTCACAACAGACATCTCCTGAGCCCCAAGCGAGACCAGAGATTAGGAGATGTTATGGGGGCCATTATTATCTCTTTTCCAGTAAAACAGTAGTCGGAGCCTAGACGGGGTTATGCACGTTGAACGTCCTAAGGATGAATTTCATGTTTCAGAAAAAATCCCAACAACCACACCACCGCCTCATAAATTGGATCCTCTTCCCAATCGTCTTTATAGGCCTGGAAATTCTCATGCCCGTCGTGGGATGGACCTATGAAGCAGTACCCGGCTTTACGGGCAAACACCTGACTGGCACCGTCAAGCTCAAGGGAAAGATCCCTCCTCCCAAGCGGTTCAATTTGGTTCTTTTTTCGGACCCCTATTATTGTGGCAGAATTTCAGATGGAAGCGGATGGCGGATCACGCCACAACCAGCATTAGGCACTCATGAGGAACTAGCGGGGGCTGTGGTATTTTTAGAGGATGTCGAGAAGGGCAAACTCGGAACGACAACTGCGACCATTATTCAAACAAAAAATTGTGTTTTTCGTCCCTATATCAGTGCGACTCAGGTTGGGAAAACATTTCATTTTCAAAATTGGGATCCCATCCAGCATAAACTTGAGGTATTCCTTACTTCGCAGAAGGGTGCACAAGCTCTCCTTGGACAAAACCTCGAACCCCATCCTGATAACCGAAAGAGCGATTTTCTTTCAGCAGGCCAAACCGGTCTCCATCGAGCCGGGCCCGAAGTTCACTATCACATAGATAGACAGGGCATCTTGGTGTTTCGCTGCACACTGCATGATTATATGGAGGGGTGGAGCCTTGTTCTTCCCCATCCCTACTTTTCCATCACGGGAAAAAACGGAGAATTTTCTTTAAAAGACATTCCTCCTGGTGCCTATAACTTGATCGTGTGGCACCCTCTCGGCAGGGAAGAGGCCAGTATTCGTATAGGATCGAGTCACACTCAAAATATCAACATCCTGATGACACCAACTTCACCCACCACCTACCCCGAGGAAAAATCGGTGAACAATCCATTCGGTATTGATCTGGTGGGCGATTCCAGCATCGTTCCCACAGTTGAACGTCAAGAATGGGATTCCGGTCGAGAAAAGGCCTTAGGAGATGCATCATGAATATTGTCATTGCCGGAGGCACTGGATTTGTTGGCCAACATGTTTCTCAATTATTGCTTCGGGAAGGCCATTCCGTGATCGTCTTGTCAAGAAATGCCAAGAGAGGCACCCCTACGGACGCCTCACAGGCTCAACACATCCAATGGGACGGTTGTACTCAAGGTCCATGGACTCAGGTTTGCGAAGGCGCTGATGTCGTCATCAATCTCTCCGGTGCCTCCATTGCCGATCAACGGTGGACTCCAAGCCGTAAGCGTGAACTCATAGACAGCCGAGTCATCTCCACGCGTACGTTGGGACAGGCTATTGCAGGATGGAAGACAAAGCCTCACACCTTTCTCTCAGCTTCTGGCGTGGGGTACTACGGAGACCAGAGATCTAAGATAGTCGATGAAACGTCGCCTCGTGGGGATGGCTTCTTGGCGGACTTGTGCCTGGAGTGGGAGAACGCCGCTCAACACATCGAGGCATCAGGCATACGTGTGCTGGAAGTGCGATTCGGGATGGTCCTGGGTTTGGATGGTGGAGCCTTGCCCAAAATGATGTTTCCGTTTCAATGGTTCCTTGGTGGACCAGTTTTGCCAGGGACACAGTATGTCTCCTGGATTCATCAACTTGATCTCGCTCGACTCATTCTCTTTCTTATCACTCATCCATCTATTCGAGGTCCGGTCAATGCCGTGGCTCCGGACGCCGTCACCATGAAGGATTTTTGCCGCGCATTGGGGAAAGCCATGAAACGCCCCTCCTGGTTTCCTGTCCCGGAATTCGTCCTCAAGATTGCCCTCGGAGAACTCTCCACGATGTTAACCACAGGGCAACGGGCTCAGCCGCAAAAAGCCTTAAGCGCAGGATTTTCTTTTACCTATTCAACGATACAAGAAGCGTTGAATGCAATCTCTCAACCTTCGGCATGAAATGCTTGGGAAAAATATTCAAAGAAGGAGAGGCACGATGAATATTCCACATGAGAATCAAAAAACTCTCAAACTGTCCATGGTCCATCTTGTGTGTGTGATCGTTGGAATAGCCTTCCTTTTCTGGACACCGGCCGTATTTGGAAAATCTCTTTCTTTGGAGGAAGGCCAACCTATCCCTGTGGCGACCCTTATTGGAAAGGAAGGAGAATCCATTTCACTTGATACACTAAAGGGTCAGGTGACGTTAGTCAGCATTGTTCCCCAATTGAATACTCCGGTGTGCGATGAACAAACCCATCGATTCAGTGAGCAAAACGAGGGTCTGGATGAATTCATCGCCTTTGTCACCATGAGTACGAATACCCATACGGATCAAACCAAATTTGCCAAAGAAGCCAAGATTCACAACATGACATTTCTCTCCGATGCACCAGACTTCCATTTTGGTCGCCAAACCGGATTACTCTTGGAGGATATCGACATCCTTCATCGAGCGGTCATTGTTTTGGACGCGGATTCAATTATTCGATATGTTGAAATAGTTCCTATGAGTCAATTACCTCATTTCGACCAAGCCTACCAAGCGGTTCAACGTCTATTGCCCAAGTCATCATGAGGAGGAGCCCATGACAGAGCGCATTCTCATATTCCTCAATCTTTTGGCCATGGCGATTCTTGTGGGAAAAATTATCTTTCTCTCATTTGTCACAGCACCCGTTCTTGCACGGACTTTGGATGCGAAGACATTTTCCCAGGTCGTCAGAAATCTATTTCCCCAATACTATGCCTTAGGGATGGTCAGTGCGGCCGTTGGATGGTGTACCAGTCTCGCCTTAGGCCTTTTATATGGGTTTGAATCTTTCGTGCTCATTCCGTCCACACTATGGTTAGGTATCCTAGCCATTGAACAGTATTGTCGAACACCTCTCATTGCTAGAATGAATGATTTAAGCGATCAACTCAAAGCCAAGCAAGCCAAAGGCCTATCAACGCCTCTTCTTCAAAAAGAGCGGGATGGATTGCACCGACGTTCGGTGCAATTAAATTCTCTCGTGCTCCTCATGGGATTGTGCCTCATTGGGTTTTCAGGCATTTCACCTACTCTTCAGTAAAGGAGACTTTCTATGTTGACCTCATTCTCTTTCAGACATCGCACGAGCCAGATCTTGAAACTCGTCCCAGCCGCCCTACTCTGTATAACCGCATTCACACCATGGGCATTAGCCTACGAAGGCCAGACCGGTGACGTAGCCGCCCCCACAAATCCCCATGCGAGCCCTCCTGGTCCCAATACCCCCATGCCTTCAGGAATTGTGGGAATTGCCATGCATATCACTGCGGGCCGAATTGGCGATCCTGCTCAATTGATCATCCGTGCCGTACACCCGTCTGGTCCGGCAGCCCGAGCCGGGCTGGAGCACGGAGAGGAAATCATGGCTGTCGATGGTGAGTCGGTTGCGGGCAAAACCTATATGGAAGTGGTTGGATTGATTCGAGGAGACAGCGGCAGTTCAGTCAAATTAGGACTGCGAGGTCCCCAGGGAGAACGCACGCTCAGCCTGATGCGGGTCAGCGAAGAAATATTGATGGAGCAGACTCCCCCATCAATGTAAATGTTTGTGACTGAATGTGAATAGACTAATGAACACACAACTCACATTTATCGAAAAGACCTTCGTCTCTTCTAAGAGGATGTTCATAGGACACTTGATATGACATCGTCCTCCCCATCTATTGTCCTTTTTCAAGCCGATCTGCGCTTGGCAGACAATCCCGCGTTGTCCGCCGCCGTGCGTCGTAGGCAACCACTTATTTGTCTCTATGTGTGGGACCCGAAAGCCACAGGGTATGGCATGCCCGGCGCGGCCAGCCGTTGGTGGTTACATCATTCGCTTCAGGGTTTTTCGGATCATCTTCGAGCTGCAGGCAACGATCTTACCATTCGTATTGGAAAAACCGTTGAGGTTCTCTCGAATCTGTTAAGAGACTTCCCAAAGTCTCACATATTCTGGAATCAGTCCTGTGAACCATACGGCCAGGAAATTGAACGAGATCTTTTAACCTTCTTGGAAGCTGAAAAGGTTGAAGGTCACAGATTCCACGGGAATACTCTTGTCGATCCTTCTACGATTCTCACTCAGACACACAATCCCTATCGCGTATTCACCCCATTCTGGAAGCGACTGCAAGCCACGTTGCCGTTATCTTCTCCCAATCCCGCTCCTAGAAAAATTCCCCCACAACCATCCGTCTCTCTCAATAGCGTGTCATTGGATTCTCTGCAATTGCTTCCCACGATTAATTGGACACAGGGTATCCATGAAAGTTGGACTCCTGGAGAAAAAGGGGCTCAGACAGCACTCCGAAAATTTTTGCGAGCTCCAGCTAAGGTCTATACCATGGATCGAGATCGACCCGATCTCCCACATACTTCGCGGATGTCCCCACATCTTCATTTCGGAGAGATGAGTCCCGGAAAGCTTTGGAATGCGGTCCAACAGGCGAAACAAAAAAACCGCAAGGCTCAGGATAAAAAGAGTTATGACGCGTACTTGCGACAAATCGCCTGGCGTGAGTTTGCTCAGTACCTCTTGTTTCATTTTCCTTATACCGTTCACGAACCTCTCTATACCGACTACCAAGCCTTTCCCTGGCTCAACGAATCCGATTCCCTTCTGACTTGGCAACAAGGCCTCACCGGGTTTCCCATTGTGGATGCCGGCATGAGGGAATTGTGGCATACCGGGTGGATGCACAATCGCGTGCGAATGATTACGGCTTCATTTCTTACCAAGGATCTGTTGCTACCCTGGCAGAAGGGGGCGACCTGGTTTTGGGATACACTCGTGGATGCCGACTTGGCCAATAACACCTTGGGATGGCAGTGGGTGGCCGGCTGCGGGGCCGATGCATCACCTTTCTTCCGAATATTCAACCCCATCACACAGGGGATAAAATTCGATCCGGATGGACGGTATGTTCGAAAATGGGTACCAGAACTCGCTGACTTACCTTCCCCCTGGATTCATCAACCATGGGAAACCCCGCCACTTGTGTTGGCTGAGGCGAACATCTCTCTTGGAGAGACGTATCCTGAACCTATGATTGCCCATGCTACAGCCAGGAACCGCGCCCTTCTCGCCTACCGTCAATTTAAAAAAGGCAAGAGCTCACCATCCTCTTCGTTTTCAAAAAAACAAGGAACAATGGCATGTCTCTAAAGACTCGCGCTCATTCAAAAACAGAAAAGTCCAATCTTTCGCCCATGCAGGCCTCGACCAGCACCATGATTGATCACCAACCACGAGTCGGGATTAGCCAATGCTTATTGGGTGATGAGGTTCGCTTTGACGGAGGGCATAAACGGGATGTCTTTTTAACGGATGTGTTGGCCTCTTTTGTGGAATGGGTTCCGGTATGTCCGGAAGTTGAGGCGGGCTTAGGCACACCGAGAGAGGCCATGCATTTGGCCGGAGACCCTGCTGCCCCAAGACTGCTCACCATCCGCACCAAGATAGATCATACCGACGTGCTCCAGGCTTTCAGTCAACGCCGTGCAAAAGAATTACACGAATGCGATTTGGATGGATATATTTTTAAAAAAAATTCTCCTAGCTGTGGCGTCCATCGCGTGAAGGTCTATAGCGAAAAGGGGCACCCGGGCAGGCAGGGAACGGGAATTTTTTCGGCCGCCATGCAGGAGGCTTTTCCGCTTCTCCCTGTCGAGGAGGAGGGACGTTTGAACGACGCCCCGATCCGTGAAAATTTCATCGTCCGAATATTTTGTTATCGAAGATGGAAAACTCAGATCCAACAACATCGCATCACCCGCGGAATGATCGTGGACTTCCATGCACGGCATAAATATTTATTACTGACTCACAGCCGTTCCCATTATCACGATCTTGGACAACTGGTCGCAAAGGCGGGCGATTACACACCAAGCGACTTAGCCACTCGCTACGGGGCGCTCTTCATGGAGGCGCTCAAAAACAAAGCCACGGTTCGAAAGCATGTGAATGTTCTGCAACATCTGGCCGGCCATTTCTCCAAGCAACTGAGCCCCATTGAACGAGCAGAGCTACAGGAAACAATTCAAGATTACCATCAGTATTTCACGCCTCTGGCGGTGCCGCTCACACTCATTAAACATTATGTGCGTATCCTGGCCGTTCCCTATCTCATGGATCAGGTGTACCTCAATCCACATCCAAAAGAGCTGATGTTGCGCAACCATGTCTAATCAACTGCATCAGGCTCCAGCCTATCGCATCAAAACTGTCGCCAGCATGACGGGGTTGAGTACCCACGTCATCCGGAAGTGGGAAGAACGCTACCATTTGGTCCATCCCCAACGAGGTCCTAATGGCTACCGTACGTATAGGGAAGACGACATTCAGTTTTTACTCTACCTGAAATCTCAACTGACCAATGGAGAAACCATCGGACAGTTGTCTCAAATCGGTGAGACTCATTTACGTCAGGCTATGAAAGACCTCTCCTCTCACTTCGCGAGTCTTCCCAATCAATTTCAATCTGATGCTCGACGGATTATCCATGCTGCCCAAAATCAGGATTATGATTCCATTCATAGAAGCATTGCCGGTTGGATTCTGCAATTGGGATTGGAGGAAGCTATGGGAGGTATTTTATTTCCACTCTTGCGCTTCATCGGTGAACTATGGCACCAAGGAAGAATCTCTAATTCTGCAGAAAACAGTGTGAGCCGGATTATTCGTCAACAGTTAATCGAGCAATTGCAGAAAGATTGGTCTAATGGCCCAGATCAAGCTCTGATCGCCTGTGTCCCTGGGGATTCCCATGAAATTGCACCTCTCACCGCCACGCTTCTTCTTCAAAAGCGTGGATGGCAGGCGACGTATTTAGGGCCGAATGTATCATTCGAGGTTCTTCAAATGGCCTTGCGTCGCAGGCATCCTGACCTTATGATCCTTTCCAGTACGACAGAGCCTGACTTTCAGACGGGTCAGTCTTGGATTGAATCCATCGTTCATCTGTTTCAACCACACTGTCGGGTCATGGCAGGGGGAGCAGGCTTTCGGGGGCTATCTGACTTGCTCGCTAAAAATGGGATTCCCTATTTAAAGCAGGTGAAAGAGGTGACGACGTTAGATACCAAGGCCTCGCTATCCTCCAATAGATAGAGGGGTTCACAACATCATGATTGCATGGTTTTTTATTCATTAAAAGGAGCAGCTAATAATGTCAAATCTCAAAAAAGCTATTCTTCTTGTCGGGCACGGAGGCATTCCCAAAGGATACCCGCAAGATTTAATCTCAAAACTCAAACGCCTTGAAGCACAACGCCGAGCCGCCGGGCAGCCCATGTCTCCCGAAGAATTAGAATTGGATACCAAAGTTCGCACATGGCCTCGAACACCGGAAACCGATCCCTACCAGGCCGGACTGGAGGCCTTGGGGGCACAGATGAAACCCATGTTGAATGGAGCCCTTTTTGCTTTAGCCTATAATGAGTTTTGCGGGCCAACCTTGGAGGAAGCCATAGAAGACCTTATCAAACAAGGCGCTCAATCTATTACGGTCGTGTCCACCATGTTCACACCAGGCGGGTCGCATTCGGAATATGAAATTCCAGAAGAATTAGAAGAGCTCCGCAAACAACATCCAGGGGTGACATTAAACTATGCTTGGCCCTACAATCTGACGGAGGTCTCGAAAATGCTCATGGAGCATATTGCACGTTTTTCTTAATCCTTACGAAAAGCGATTCGAGGTTTCTATCAGTCAATATTGCTTGAGAAGAGCATAGGTCTTTTATGCCCACACCTCTATCAAAAAAAAGAATCAGCAAAAAGAAAATTCCGGCTAAAAAACCGAAATTAGACCACATCCACCATATCGCCATTCCAGTGCCGAACATTGCCAAGGCACTCGAATGGTACACCTCTCGGTTTAACTGCCAGGTGGAATACGTTGATGAAACCTGGGCATTGCTGGAGTTTGCCAATGCTAAGTTAGCCTTGGTCCTCCCGGATGAACATCCTTCACATTTTGCTCTCAGTCGCTCAGACGCCAACAAATTCGGAGAATTAGTCACTCACCGAGACGGCCTCAAGTCTGTCTACCTCACTGATGCCTTTGGCAATTCAATTGAAGTCTTAGAAGCGCTTTAAACGAGGCCTCTAGAAAAACCACAAGCAACGACTTCTGATTAGAAGAAAAATTCAAATCGTTTTTTGATCATGAATTCTGACGTGCTCATTATTGGTGCAGGCCTTGCCGGACTCTCTTGCGCAAGCACGCTGGAGAGTTCCGGAATTTCTTATTTGGTGCTGGAGGCATCTGATATGACCGGCGGCCGTGTTCGCACCGATCATGTGAATGGGTTTCTTCTTGACCGAGGGTTTCAGGTCTTTTCTACAGCCTATCCTGAAGCTCAGCGACAGTTAGATTACTCTGCTCTCAAGCTCCATCATTTTTCTCCTGGTGCCGTGATTCGATTTGGGGGGAAATGGCACCGTATGCTGGACCCATTTCGTCATCCTTTTTCTGCCCTTGAAGGGCTCTTGACCCCAATCGGAACATTTTCAGATAAATGTCTCGTGGCTAAATTCCGCCACCGAGCCCTCTCCGGTACGATACCCGAAGTCTTTAGCCGGCAGGAAACCTCGACGCTCCGCTACCTCCAAGATTTCGGATTTTCTGCCTCCATGATCGAGCGATTTTTTCGACCATTTCTGGGAGGAGTGTTTTTGGATCGTGAATTGAAGACATCCAGTCGTATGGCTGAATTTATCTTTCGAATGTTTGCTTCGGGAGACACCTCTCTCCCTTCCGAGGGCATGGGAGCTATCTCCCAACAATTATGCTCGCGTCTTCCACCAGAGAAGATTCGAACGCAAGCTAGGGTGACGTCCATTCACAAGACAACTGTGATATTGGAATCCGGTGAATCACTGACCGCTCATGGTATTGTGGTGGCTACGGAAGGACCGGTCACTGGAGAGCTGATTCCTTCGCTCAATCCACCACCTTATGGTCATGCCACCACCCTTTACTTTTCTGCCCCCGAAACGCCCTTTAAAGGTCCATACCTCTTATTGAATGGAGAGGGAGTTGGCCCAATCAATAATCTTTGCGTTCTTTCTCAAGTTGCCCCTACCTATTCCAAAAATTCCCAGCAATTACTATCCGTATCGGTTCTGAACCGCTTAGGGCAATCCGAATCGGATCTCGAATCAGAGGTACGAAGACAACTGAAGGACTGGTTTGGTACCCAAGAAAAAGATTGGCAGCATTTACACACCTCTACCATTACCGCCGCCCAACCCAAACAGATTGTGCCATTCTCAAACCCCTATTCTTTTCAACCAAATTTTCAGAACGGAACATTTGTTTGTGGAGATTTTTGCGCCACCGGCACAATAGACGGCGCCCTTTATTCAGGACGTCGGGCAGGCAAAGAAATCTGCGACTGGCTGGAACGATAAAAAGAACGCCATGGTTGGGTTGTCCAATCCATAAAGGGAGTGTTGAATAATAATAATTTCGAAGGGCATAGAGGCCCACACGTACGTCACATATCAGAAGCCTCGGGGCGGTTCAAAAAAGCATGTCCTGAGCCCCTTCGTCTGTGCTCAGGGCAGGCATGGCGAAGGAAAGGCCGCCAATGGCTTGGCGTATCCAGAAGGGGACTACCTATTGCCTGGCTCATCCTGAAAGATGAAGCCATTGTTTGCGCGCAGAGCGTACTTCCAATACGTGAGCACAGAAAACTGGCGACCTGCCTGCACCGAGCCTGCTCCGCCGAAGTAGCTTCGGCTACGTAGGCCGGAAGCCGCTCCGGCCGTTTGCGCGCCAAAGCTGGCTTCAGCGGCGAGCGCGGAGACAGGAAGCGCCGCCTTGCTAATTCCATCCTGAAAGGTAGGTCATTTGTTTTCAACAACCCCATAAAACACATTTCTACCTCTAGCTGTCTGAACTACGCTTCACTCAACTCTCCTGTGATGTCCATTCAGAAAAAATGTTTCCAGATCCTCACCTCCACCGCGTAAGAGCAAAAAAGTTGACCTGCGTATGCCAACCCTATTGTTTTTCTAAACTTTTTTCGGACTGTCAAGGGTTGCGGTACTTCCCTTTCTCCTCGCTCCGACGTGAAGGTGTACACTGAAAGTGAAGGTTAATCACTTCCCTACCCTCCAACAAAGGAGTCCTGACATGCCAAATTGTCTCAATACATTCTCGACCACGGACATTCACATACTTGAAACCGGATTGGGATGGATCAAAGAAGATCAGGAAAGGTTTGCGAATAATTTTTACCATCGCCTACTGGAGAAACCTCTAGCAATTAATGTATTTCTGCAATCAATGGGTCCCTGGTCGTTCAGCAGACACCTTTTTCGATCCCTTGACTCCATGATCACAGAACTCCGTGAACATGGAGAAATGATTACTCCACTGATGGACTTATGGCCAGAACTTTCAAGCAGCCCCATGTCTCCCACAGAACTCTCGGAAATGATCACGGTGGCTGAAACCTTTCTTGACCTTGTCTCTGAGCTCGCTGAGGATGCCTGGAGTCCGGTCTTGGAATATGCCTGGAGAAAGGCGATAAAGACTGTGATGTCCACCCTTGTGAGGCCAGGGACGGATCCCTCCATTTCATTCTTCAGATCCAACTGCACAGTATTTCCATTCTTTAAAGGAAAGGCCTCTGTCATGGATCAGCCAAGAATGTTGTGTTTGGGGCCCATAATGCTCATGGCCGGCGGCATTGCGGCGTTCGGTCTTTGGATGCGATGTCATTTTGTGGAAACCAGGTCAAAGACAAAAACACCTTTACAGTTCTCCGTATCTTCGTAATATTTCAGATCATGCCTTCAGCGAAGGCGGTCTTGCCATGTAAATATTTGGGCTTCAGTTAACGCGCCGTGCCCTTGATCATTGGGGATATCGTCTACACCCGAACAAGGAACCGCCTGGCAGAATGAAGCCAATCCTGTCTAAGGTTTTGACATTTTTCATTGCCGCCTCCCCTATAAAAATCGATAAGATGAAATATGGATTTTTCACAGACTTCTCATCAAACCCTTCAAAAAACCCACGTGAATGTTGCAGTTGGAAAACGCATACTGATCGTGGACGATCAAGAGGCGGTTCTCCTCTTTCTTCAAGACAGACTGCAACAGCTAGGATTTACAGTGTATGAAGCCAAAAATGGGAAGGAAGGGATGCGTCTCCTCCAAGAACATGCTTTTCAAGGTGTGTTATTGGACCTTGAAATGCCCGTCATGGACGGGTTAACGATGTTGAGCCACCTTCGTGAACAAGCCAATGCTGTTCCGGTCATTGTGATGTCTGCCGATCCTACTCGAACGACCATGATCAAGGCGATCGAAGCAGGAGCTAGGGATTACCTGACAAAGCCTATTTCTGATGTCATTTTAAAATACAAATGTCTCCGGCTCTTCGCCTAGCGCACTGGCAACTGGTGAAGGCTCCACCTTGTATGCTTCATCTGGTGTTATCAAACAGTTCATTAAGACCTTGCCGGTCCCTTGTCGTCCAGTCTCCTGTGTTGTCACAGATCT
>JAOUNC010000043.1 GCA_029881175.1 Nitrospirota bacterium
GTTATTCACAATAAAATTCATGGTTTCCAGAGCTTCTTCCTCTGTTTCAGTTGGGAACCCGACAATCACATAACAATGAACCGCAATGCCCAAATCTACGCAATCAGAACAAATCCGATTCACATTCTCCTGCGTAATACCCTTAACCATAAAATCCATAAGACGGGCATTATAGGTCTCCAACCCAAACACAATCTTCTGGCAGCCTGCCTCCCGCAAGGAACTCAATAGTTCACGAGACAGGTTTTTTTCAAAACGGAACTCTGCGGTCCATTGTAAATCTAACCCTCGCTTGATCAATTCTTTACATAGTCGCTTGGTCGGAGAAAGGGCCAAGCATTCATCCGTAAAGAAAAAATAGGGAGTATCATGCATCTTGGACAAGGCTTCCAACTCATCCACAACCTTCACTGGATCTTTTTGCCGGAAATTCTGATGGTCCAGGGTTAAGGCACAAAACGCACAATCCTTGTAATAGCAACCTCTGGAAAATTGAACAGGCAAAACGGAGTAGGGGGCTAAATATTGCCCCAATGGAAACCCCTTATAATTAGGAGCCGGATGTTCCGCCAGGTTTTCGGAATAAAAAGGCTGATTCACAATAATTTTCCCCTCATGGCGCCAAATTAAATTGGGAACTTTACTGAAATCTTTTTTGCCTTCTAATTGATGAATCATTTCCAAAAGGGCCGTTTCGCCCTCAAATACGATGAAATCATCGGTCACATCAAATAAACGATCACAACGCCTCAGATTATCGACAAGCCGAGTAAAAATACTCCCCCCAACCGTGACATGAACTTGGGGAAATTTCTCTTTAATTAAACGACAAAGGGTCAGCCCTGGAATAATCTGAGAGGTGGCGGTAATCGAAACACCGACAAAATCAGGAGGGTTTTGAATGAATCCTGGCAAAAAGAACTGCCGATAGAGATCTAGATAGGGATTTTGTGTTTCATCATGAAGAGCTTTAATAATATCTCGTGAGGAATAAATCGAATAAGAGAGCTGGTTATCAACCACGGTCATTCTCGTAGGAAAATACAACGAGGAAACGACGTCTAACCATCGATCAATGACAAATAAAGATTCCCGATACCGTTCCTCATTAAAAAAGTCCTCCCCACGCAGAACCGCTTTGGCGGGTTCGATTTCATCAATTAAAAATGGAAATCGGTCCAAAGACTCAACCGCCTTGGCGTAGTGCTCTTTACTCCCTGGCCCTGTTTCACCATCAAAAGACTTCTCAAGGCTTTTCACACAGTCAATTAGCTGTTGATGGATAACTAAACCATAATTTTTCGTTAAAACCCTATCCAATAATTCAATATTTAAATCCCGTTGCTCTCGAACAGGAACTCCAGCCTGTTCCAAGAAAGCTGAAAGGCATGGAATGCTCAAGTAAGGCTGAGAAGGATGCCAACTTGGTGGAAATAAGAGGGAAATATTCACAATGCAACTCCCAGTTCTTTAGCAATGATAAAAACAAGCAAAGACCGTTATCCTAAATTTATACACCCCGCATTCTTCCCAAAGCAACTAAAGGACGCAACCAAAGACAAGAACATCCACCTTACATAATCTCCAGCAACACCAGGTTGCAAAATTTGAGGGATATTTCCCATCTAAGTTTTGAAGAGTAAGTTTAAAAATTGAACAGTATTATTATTTTTAAATTAAAGAAGATGCGTCATTTACTATAGAATTTTAACTTTCAAATAAGACATTCCTAACCCCCTCGCCCTTTCAGTGAGAGGGTTGGGGTGAGGGTAAAGGACGTATTTGATCGTTAAAGCACTATAGAAGGAATCAGAGGCAATGCAATACCGATATTGGCAAGTATTAATAAAAAAAAACCTCCGGCAACCCATCCCATACATGGGATAAATTACCGGAGGTCTTATCTGTTTAAGAGCGCTAGTTACGAAACAGCTCTTAAAATGCCCTTTAACACTTCAATTTATGTTATGGCATTTGAGCAGTAAACCAGGTGGAAATCCCCTTCATGCCGTTCCGTTCCACGTTCGAACCATCCCACACGGCAAATGCCACAGGAAAGCTCGAACCGGCCTTGAACTGCACATCATTAGGATCATTCGTTGCCAGGCTCCGCTTCATTACCACGCGCCAGGTTGGACCACTACAGCATCCACCCTTCAAGGCACCATACGGTTCCCACAATCCATTACCCACCACGTCCTGTGAAGCTTGGGTGGTTAATGTGCTGAATCCGTTGGCATTCAAATCTTCCACAGAACTGACTCGCAAGTTCGGATCAGACATGATGTTGCCTGACCAAATGCCAGGATTGAATGGCCCTAAGCTCCGACCAATACGGTCAGGATAGGTTACGCCACCAGCTGGCTCTTCATAGTAATAGTCCCAGGCAATGGATGGATATTGATTGTCAACATCCCACATACCAGCCACTCCACGACCTTGGTCCTTTTGCCATTCGGCATTCCACCGCCAAATATTCACCGTTCCGCCAGATTGGCCCATACATTGGAACGGAGGCGCCCCAGCTGTTTGCACTGGGAACTGCACCGCCACTTGATCCCTGAAATCTTGAGGACCAATGGTGGTATTATTCAGGGTTTGATCTCCCCAGTTCGCCCACACGCCAATCTCTGTGCCATTGGTGGCCATTTTGATCATGACGGTTTTGACGGAAATGTTGGGGTGCATAGGAGTGGTAATCGTCTGCCCGCTCAATGGGGCAACGATACCAGGAACAGACTCCCATACAGGATTGGCCGCATCCATTGGGATTGGGCCTGAAATTTTGCCAACCGGAATAGTTACCGGTTGCGAGACGGCGAGCGGAATCTGCCCAAGCGTCAATCCGACGCAAACCACAAGGACAGAGAGAAGAACGCCAAACACCAGTCGTTTGTTACGCGTCTGCACCAATCTCATAATGACGCATCCTCCTTTGATAAAAGATTAAAAACGAAAGGACTGCAAACTACCTGTCTCCTAAAAACTATCAAACAAAAACGAATGCCCAAAGGATTCATCTAAGCATTTCCAGATTGCTCAGGTGCTCCGCTTTCCTTATCTAAGAAAGCATCCGCACCAACTTCGTTCATCAACAAGCTTAACTCATTGCCTTTATCTTGAGCTCCGCACTCAAAGGTTTGGCCTTCAGGGTTCATATAAGCAGCCGGCCGATAATCAGTTTCTGAATATGGCTGAGGGGTCACACCCAGAAAGGCAATATCAAAAGCCATCCAATCGGTCGTGAAGTCTGCCAAAATTTTATAGAATCCGTAATCTGACTTTCTCTTTAACATTCCAGAAAATAATGGAACCCATCGACCGATATGTTCCTTAACAAATTTCTTCTCTGCCTCAACCACTGTTTTCAATTTTTCCGCGCCATCATGAAGAATAGCATATGACTCTTTATAGGCCAGATAATGCATGAATTCTAATTCTACACTCAGATGATCTAATCGCTCGTGAATATCAGGAGAGAGCTGAAGGCCGAATGCACTATAGAAACCAGCAATATCTCCCATCACATAGGATTGACCGAATACATGATCATTACCGAACAACGTTTCGTAAGGAGGACAATCCAAAGCAATGACATTACTAAAAACTCGTCGATGCTCGTCTCGCAAATCTTGAATATTCCAATTTTCTCCCTCAGAGGAGATCCATCCTTCGATGGCCTCAAAATGAGCATCGACGGCTTGAAGACGCTCTAGACATTCTTGGCCACCAACGCCCTTAAGTTCTTTTTTCAAACCCTCTAAAGCCGCTCGCCCATCTTCAACGAATTCCCCACTTTGCAAATAGTCTAAAAATTCTTCATCTTCTGGGTATAAATATCCCCATGAAACAAGGAGATATAACTTACTCCGACAAAGGGCTCGATCAACAGCTGGAGCATCTTTGGGAGATATTTTTACAGCCTTTTGTTCTCCGGATAACGTAGATCCGTTCGCACTTATATTTTTTTCTTTAACCACAGTTGCCATATGTCACCTAAAAAAGTAAAAAAATTTACTTATTCACGTCTTTTCATTAAACAAGATTTATATAACCATATAAGTTCATGAAAAGCGGACCAGATCATAGGACAACAGGCCCATGAAGTCAAGACGTGAATATCCCAAATGGGCTTTCTCATTCCCCAATCCCAATAGATCGTTCACAACTCCTTTCTCCTCTTGAAATTTCAATTTATTCAACATATTAAGCATATTTCCACTTCAATGCTACCACACCACATCTCTGACAAGCACCCCATGCATTTGACTGATTTGCTCATTTACGTATCCATGAATAGTGGTCAAGTTTAAACACCTGTCATAACCGGTGGAATAACTCGAATGGCGGGACGATCATTGACTGTTCCACATATATACTGGCAAATCCCACAGCCCACACAAAGGTTTGAAGTCACAGCCACGAGAAAGGTATTGAAATCCATTGAAATAGCCCCCGTTGGGCACTTGGATACACAGGCGTTGCAGCCATTCCCTGCCGTACACATATCTTTTGAAACTTTAGCCACCCCCATACGAACTTCATGAATATTTTTGAGGGGTATCAGAGCATCCGTTTCGCAGGCTTCAATGCAGGGAAAGTCCTCACATAATTGACAGGGGGCTTCTCCCGGGTAAATACCTGGCGTCTCATGAATCGCCAGCGACTCAATCGCATCATGCGGGCAGGCATCAATACAATCTCCACATTGCGTACAACGTTCGAGAAACAACACTTCTTGCACTGCACCAGGCGGTCGAAGCCATCCTGTCTTTTCAAGAACCGTTGGGCTTTGTGCCTCTTGCTGTGAAGGAGCGTCACGATGCTTAACAAACTCTTGAACCGTTGCGCCAAGCGAAACTAACGAATGTCGGAGAAAGGTTCGTCGACCCAACGCCGGATCAGAACCCGCGTTCTCAGAAGATGAATCAGATGCTGCCATAAATTACACCACGCCAGACGCCCGCAATTTATACACTTCCACACATCGATCACAGGCACCATACTCAACATCCCACCCTGGATGATTTTCACGAATAAAGTCTAAAACAAACCCTTCTAAGGTCTCTTCCATATCTTCTACCCATGTATAGGTTGGGAAACGACAGAGAGGGCAAGGAAAGCCCGGAAGCAACATGGGCTTGGTTGGAATATCAGGCACTTCACTTTCTTCAAATTCCACGGCCCGCTCAATAACCCGCGTCGTATCAGAGGCCATTTCAATTAATTCAGCATGGGTGAGATAATCCGCCTGCCAAAGACCCTCAAAGACGGATTCAACTTGACCAGGGGGAATCTTTCGATACCAGGAACGAAATTCTCGAAATCGATATTCTCGGGAAAACATCGGTTCTTTCCCTGACCTGGCAATTCGGCTATCAACATGCATGCTCCACAGCACACGGTACCGATTCAAAATCAAATGTTCTTCCCCAGGATTTAATCCCACTTTCGTGTCGGGATCATACCCAAACGCCTCATCAAGCATATCCGAAATATGGGTCAATTCATGGCGTAAATATCGAGGAATCGCCGGGTCGTAAAATCGCCGAGGGACTAACTTAATTCCCACGCCTCGCTTGCCAGCCTCTTCAAATTCCCGAGCTAGCTTTTCTTCCACAACTCCCCATTTTCGAAGAACATCGACCCCCTCCTGATCCTCCTTCAAAACCCCACGCACAAGGACAATACCGGTCTTATCCCTGAGAGCCGGAAAATCATCAAATCCATCCCGGAGAATATCGGCAAACCCCCATTTCGCAAACAAATGTTGATAGAGCCGCTTAAATTCCGGCTCACGATCATCAAGGGCAAACTTTTCATAAATCGGATCAGCCAACTCATGAAACTCATTGTAATATGTGGGATCGCCCTCTCGTTCAGTTTTCTCGGCAAACGAGTCGATCACTTCTTGAAGAAGGGCGGGCTGAAAGCGAATTTCCATGAACAAGCCTCCGTTTTCGTCCACATCACCTTAACTCACGAGCGCAATCCTGGTGATGGTTAATTTAGCCAATACATTAATAATTTCAAATAAATGCGTCTTGACTCCCTTCAAAAGGGACGTTTAGTATCAAGTTGATTGGATTATAGAAATGGATTTTCCTATTTGGCAAGGGAACCACACGTTTCTCTCTAATTACGGATCCTGACCATCTCCATTTCATATATTGATTTTTAGCCTACGACGTGAGGTTTTTTCATGACACAGCCTATAAGCACTGCGACTCCTACCCCTCAAATTGGCATGCCACCTCTGGAATTGCAACCGGCTCCACTTCTTGATTCGCTTACCTACTGGAAAAGTGGGATCAAAGAACTCAAATCTTTTCGGGGACATTCACAAGAAATTTGGTCTGTGGCGTTTTCCGCTGACGGGCTCACCCTCGCCAGTGGAGGCAATGACCGCTTAGTTCGCATGTGGGATATTGAAACCGGGCGACTGCTTCGATCACTTCGTGGCCATACAGCCAATGTACGAGATGTCCAATATAGTCCTGATGGGCAAATCCTGGCATCAGCCAGCGAAGATCGCACCATCCGTCTATGGAATCCTCAAACGGGAGAATCACTCCGTCTGCTTTTCACGAGATACGATCACGCGGTCACGAGTATCTCATTTTCTCCTGATGGCTTAATGCTGGCCCGTTGTGGCCAAAATAAAGATATCAAAATATGGGAAGTCACCACTGGGACTGAACTCATGTCACTGTTGGGAAAAGATCAATATGACCATAATTGGAGTGTCTGTTCCGCATTTTCCCCAGATGGCCTTCACTTAGTGGCCGGCAGTGATATCGGGAAAATTAAGTTATACGAAGTGCTTCCCAGCGGAGAAGAAAAAATATCCATGGAAGGGCATTGGCGAGATGAAGCCGACGATGAAGAGACAGAAAATCGGGGGTTCTATGTTGATGAACATGGGGGGTTTCAACGACCCATGGAATATTGGATTGGAGCACTGACCTTTACTCCAGATGGCTCAACGATGATTTCCGGCAGCCGCGATTGCACGATTAAGTTTTGGGATATGCCCAATCTCGAAGAACGCCGCACCTTGAAAGGACATTCCGAATGGGTAAGAAATCTTTTGGTCACCAAAGATGGAACAGTCTTGATCAGTGCCAGCGATGATGGGACTGTGAAAATGTGGGATATCCAGAATGGCCGCCAGTTTCGGACCATTAAATCGCATAAAGGTCCAGTGAGAGGAATCGCGCTTTCGGCCGATGGGAAATACCTCGCCACAGCCGGAAATGACCGGGTGATTACTCTATGGGAAGGTGGCGAATAAGACTGGAAAATCCAGAAAACCCTTTCTCAAGATTGGCTTATTCTTCATGCCAATCATCCCGGTCTGAATCAGCCCCTTCTTCAGACCGGACGATCTCATAACGCTTACACTTTTCCCAAAGGCCCTTTCGAGACAAACCAAGCACTTTAGCAGCAGTGGTTCGACTCCACCCTGTTCGTCGAAGTATTTCAAGGATATGAGATCGCTCAAACTGCTCTCGTGCGACGACTAAGGTTTCCATGGCCCCATTCTTCAGCTTTGCTCTACCACCAAGGTCTCCACAAAACCCACAGTCTTTTTGAGGTTCCCCTCCTAAATACGGGCATTGGCTTTGTCCACAAAGGTCTGCGATCTGAATTTCTTGAGACTGCTGGGCCAAGGCAACCGCCCGCTCAATCGTATTTTCTAGTTCACGAACGTTGCCAGGAAACCCATACCGAAAGAGCACTTCCCGAGCTTGCCGAGACAACGTCTTGGGTTCTTGATGATTTCGAATCGCCATTGTTTCTAAAAAATGTTGCGCAATGGTCAAAATATCCTCACGCCGCTCCCGCAGCGGGGGAATCTGCACCGGCACAACATTCAAGCGGTAATACAAATCTTCACGAAATCGTCCCTGCTCCACTTCCTTCCGAAGGTCCTTTTGCGTCGCACACACCAGCCGTACATCAACTTCAATTGTTTCATTACCACCCACTCTCTCGAACTGACGCTCCTGCAAGACCCGAAGAAGCTTTATTTGGACAACCGGGGCAATCTCTCCAATTTCATCCAGAAATAAAGTTCCTTGATGAGCTAACTCAAAACGGCCACGGCGCTGTCGAATCGCTCCAGTAAATGCGCCCTTTTCGTGACCAAATAATTCCGCTTCCAAGAGCGTTTCAGGAAGGGCGGCACAACTCACTTTGACCAGGGCATGTTTGCGTCTGGCGCTATTGGCATGAATTGCATTGGCAATTAACTCCTTTCCCGTTCCACTTTCCCCAACCACTAACACGGTAGAATCCGTGTTCGACACCAACTTAACCTTCTCCAAAACCTGATGCATTCGCTCGTTTTTCCCCACGATCCCTTGAAAACTGAATTTATGCTCTAACTCCTCACGTAACACACGGTTTTCTTCGCGCAAGGCCACCACAGCACACACACGTTCGACGCTCAACAATAATTCATCCATGGAAAATGGCTTGGTAATGTAATCGTAGGCTCCACCTTTCATGGCATGCACGGCGGTATCGACCGAACCATGGGCGGTAATTACAATCACTTCGGTAGCAGGCCATTGCGCCTTGCATTGAGCGACAATCTGAAGCCCATCAGCCCCGGGCAATCGCAAATCGGTAATAACCAAATTAAATCGAGAAGCCTGCAATCGCTCCAATCCTTCAAGACCCGTACTGGCTTCCTGGACCTCATAGCCAATTGCCGTCAGCGCATCCACCATGGACACCCGCATTAACGGCTCATCATCAATAATCAGAATCGAACCATGCTTCATGAGTGCACCTTAACCGTTGAGGGTACTCGAGATCGTATCAAGGGCAATCGAACCGTAAACCTCGTGCCTTTCCCCTCTTCACTCTCGACTAACATTTCACCACCATGCCGTTGCACAATACCTAAACTCACCGACAGCCCCAAACCTGAGCCTTCCCCCGTGCCTTTGGTCGTAAAAAATGGATCAAAGATATGAGGGCGCACGTGTGAGGCAATACCACAGCCATTGTCTTCGACAAGAATTTCACAGGCATCGTCGTGTTTGCGTGTTGTCAGACTCACATGCCCTCCTTTCTGCAACGACTGGACTGCGTTCAGTACCAGATTCATGAGTACCTGCTCAATCATCGGAGCATCAATCATTAACGAAGGGAGAGACTCATCATAATGCTTTTCCAGGACGGCCTGCCGTTCAACAAAGACATGCTCAGTTAACACCCCTACACGGTCAAGAATGGGGTGAAGATTCGCTAAAGCAAGTTCCAGCTCACGCTGCTGAGAGAAATCTAAAAGCTGCCGCACGATGCGTTGCACCCGTTGCAAGCCATCTTCCATAAAATGCAAATATTCTTGTGCCCGCTCAGGCGTCAAAGTGCCCTTTCGAATATTGTACAGACAATTCAAGATACCACCCAAGGGATTATTGATTTCATGGGCCACCCCTGCTGCCAATTGCCCGATGGAAGCCAAGCGCTCCGAATTCTGGACCTGCTGCTCCAACCGCTTGCGTTCGGTAATATCCCGCGCAATGCCCAAGACTCCCATTTGCCCCCCCTCATCATTCAGCAGGGGCGCCACACTCACCAATACAGACCGTAATTCTCCATGTCGGCTCACAATCTCCACTTCATAGTCTTGCTTGGCCCCCATATCCAACGTTTCCTCTAAATGCCGACTCCGAAACCGTTTGGACAGTAAGGAGAGAAACGGTTTCCCGATTAAATCTTCTTTTTGATACCCCCAAGCTTCGACTTTGCCATTGAGATAGGTGAACCGCAAATCAACATCTAAGGTGTAAATAACGTCATTCGCATTTTCTAATAAACTCTCAATATACACCTTCGCCTGCTCAATCTCCCGCGTTCGCTCAATCACCTTTTCTTCCAACGCTTCATTATACCGCTGAAGGGTATCTTCAAGATTTTTGTGCTCCGTTATATCCCGCAACTGCACCATGATAGATGAGCGCGGCCCCATATCGATTCGAACAAGATCCATCTCCATTGACCTGAGCCGCCCCTGTCGATCAGAGGTTTCAATTTCCGTGGTAGGCACTTGAGGCTCACCGTGACTGACACGTTCTAGTAAATTTCGGCTGGCCTCTTGAAAATCTGTCGCGACCAGCTTCACAAAAGAATCGCCAGCCAAATCTGAGGGACCATAGCCTAAAATGTCTCGAGCTCGAGCATTGATATCCAACACCTTCCCTTCAAGATCTACCACAAAAATAGAATCTGCCGCCAAATTAAACAACGCTTTATACCCAGCCTCGGAATCGGACAACTGTTGCGTCCGTTCTGTCACCAGATCTTCCAGTTGATTGGTGTGACGTTCAACCTCCCGCTGCAACGCTTTTCTATCCGTAATATCCCGAACAAACCCTCGTGAATACACCACCGATTGCGTACCAGGATCTACCAAGGTTGTGGAATGGATTTCTACATCAATCAGTCGTTGCGAATGTGTGCAAAAAACCGTTTCAATAGTACGAGCACCATCCGAGGCTAGGCCCTGCACATAGGCTTTCACAGCACCGCGCTGTTCCGGAGGAACGATGTCCCACAACGCCATCTCCAGCATTTCGGGCAGTGAATATCCCAACTTCTGTAATTCCGTGCTATTGACATGAACAAACCGTCCGGACGGATCTAATTGATGAATCATTTCCGGAGCATTCTCAATCAAATCTCGATATTTCTCCTCCAATCGTCCTACCTCTGCGACCTTTTGATTTAATTGAGAAAACGAGCGTTGGAGATTGTCTGCCATAGCATTAAAGGTTTCAGCCAACCGTTCAATTTCATCGCCGGTACGAATATCAATGTGCTCAGCTAAGTTGCCATGACTAAATTGTTCAACCCCCTCTGATAAAGCTTGAATCGGCCTCACAATACGACCAGCCACCACAATGCCCACGCCCCACAAAATGACAAAGACGGCCACACCGTAGGACAAGACCTTGATTAGTAATTCATCCAACGGTGCATAGGTTTCTGATGGATCTTGACTCGCTAACATCTGCCAGGATTTTCCGCCAAAGCTCACAGAGGCCAAGGGAACCCCCAAATGCAACGGCGCATATCCCACAATGGCATGCCGGGCACCGTGAGCATCAGGGTCAGCCACTAACCAACCGGCTATTCCTTGCTGAAACGCCCCGACAATACTCGCTGGCACCGTATGCTCCTCCAGAGAAAGCGTGGGACAAAGAATAGGAATCCCATCAGTCGTCACCAACATGGCATGCCCCGTTTTTCCGGCCGCCACTTCAGAAATGGAACGAAACAACGAATCGCGGCGCAAGAGAATACTAATCGCCCCAACCCTCTTCTCGCGAGCATCATCCAAAATGGGCACACCAATATTGAGCACATGGGTCCCAAAACCAGGGTCAAAGGATAAGTCGCTGACAAATGCCTGCGTCTCTCCCTGCTGCATCACCGCCTGCCACCAAAGACTGTTCCCATGGAAAAATCCTACCTGGGGGAATGAGCTCAACACCAAGGCTCCTTTATTATCCACCACGACAATCGCTAAATAATCCGACTTTCGAATCGCATGCCATTGCGTCAGATAATCCGTCGCATATTTATTAATAAAAACCGGAAATTCGTCTTGAGTGGATTGGGCTTGCCAACTATCTTGCCATCCCTGAATCAAAGCCTGAATTTCCTCGGTGTTTTTATACACATAGCTCTGATTCGAGTTAATCACCGCACTTCTAATAAAGGGAATCGTGGCTAATTGTTGCGCTTCGTTAATACTCCGAATGATTTGGGTCTCGACTTTACGAGCCACTTCCACAGCGATCCCCTTCATGGTGATCCCGG
>JAOUNC010000402.1 GCA_029881175.1 Nitrospirota bacterium
CGGCACACCCGTCGCCACCCTCGCCGCAGCTTGGAATCTCAACGCCTGGGGAGCGGAACTCCACGATCACCGCGCACAACAGGCCGCAACGCGATGTCACACATTCATTCAAAGCGATGCCTTCCAAGTCCATCTCCCACGGCCAAGCTGCCATGGACTCTTTCTTAATCCGCCCTATGACCAACAACGCCACCAACGAACCGAAACACAATGGCTTGAGTATTGGAACTCAGCCCTTATTCCGGACGGACTTCTCTGCTTCATCATTCAAGAACGCACGATTCCCGCCCTTTTGGAATACCTGGTCAGCTATTACCGCGATCTTCATATCACCACCTTTCCTGAACCAGAGTACGAGGCATTTGGCCAAGTCGTGATCTTTGGTCGTAAGCGCCGCAGCCCCTACTTCTCTCAATCGTATTGCGCTGAACTATACACCCAACTGCGACATCTTCAACCGTTACGGACACAACCCCACCCTCTCTTGTCGTTTCCTCCACATAAACTGTCTCGTCAGCCCTCACTCAGCACGTCGTGGTATGACCTCGACACGTTAGGACCTGAAGCCCTTCGGCTCAGTTGGAACCAACCACGCGTCACAGATCTTCTTGAAGAACCTGATGTTCATGCCTGTCGCCCACTCATGCCTCTTCGCCCTGGCCATACCGCTCAACTCATTACGGCCGGATTTATGAATAACGAACTACTCAAGACCGACACCCATACCTATTTAGTCAAAGGCAGTTCAAAAAAAGTCCTTGTCGATAAGCCTCCGATCATCGAAGCAAAACGCACGATTCAACGCCAAAAAGAACAATTTCGCCCACAAATCTTCGCCTGGGACCTTCAACCTGGCCCAAATTTTGGTCGTTTCATCGAAGTCCAAACCACCCTTCCCAATGAATACATCCCACCGATTTCTGAAGCTGAGCCAGAAGAAGCACAAGAAATCGAACATCGCGACACAGAAAACCTTGAGATCGATGATCCGCTCATCCTCAAATCCACTAAACGAAAAATTGAATGTGAGACCAACCCCTCACTTGCCCCCATCTCATAACACACCATGCACCAGGACCTTTTTCTCACCACCTTGACCACAAATAGGAATCAACTATGGACACCACTGATGTTAAACTACCGACACCACCGAACCTTCCAACCTTCCCCCTCTTTCCCATCCGAATCAGGATTATCGTTACCCCCAACACCAGGAAAAGCCCCCGTAGTCTTTGAAGCGATCAAACACGGATTAGTTAATATTCTTTGCTGTGATATAGGATTAATGAACCGTTTAGAGGAAACATGCGCCAATTCTAATTGAATCATACGAAGAGGTCTTCTGGATGGGCTCCAATGTTTTTACTGCGCGCTTGGGGGAACCCATTATGTGTTTCTCAGGTGAAGTGGGAACGCCTACTAGCTCACTCTCCCATGTCAAAGAACAATTCGATACCCTATCTTATTCTTCGAGGGAGACATGATTGTAGGACAAACCGAGGGCTGACTCTGCTATCCCGTTGACATACTTATTGATACATTTGGAATTATTGCAAACTCGCCTCATCTAGCAGAATGCCCAGCATGAATACCTCCCGCTCTGCCCACACCTATGAAGTCGTTCTGGGCATTTGGGTCGGTGTTTTTACAACCGGCTTACTCCTGATCTTGGCTATAGATTGAAGAAATGGTTCCCATGTTTGAGGATGGTGAAATTTCATATAACGAAAAAAGGCGGCATATTCCGCTGTGGTGTGAATCGCATGAAACACCAGTGGATTGAGTTGCTCGAGAAGATTGGACTGGTTTTGTAGCGCATGGGTGAGGGCCGGGACTGGCTGCACCTTCACGCCATCCTTCAAATCCCCTTGTAAGCGGTTGAGCTCTTGCTCCAGAGCCATTAACTCACCATCTCCAATCTGAATTTCAGCCTCAAGCTGATCGAGAGTAAATTGCGGCACACTGGCATTATTAGCATTAAACCGTCTGACAAGATCATTAAATGTATTGATCCGAGTTTTTTGGCCGGTGACCTTTTGATTGTACTGGCCTACCCGGCGGTTATAGACCGCCACCATGTCCTGATAGTCGTTAACGGAATCTTCATCGCGCCGCCAAAAATAGTAATAGGGGGAATTCTGAATTCGAAAGGCCCCTTCTTGGATAAAGAACGACGATGGGACATCTGTATCGGTGAGGACCCAGGATGTAAAGGAGTGCTGCCTCAGCATTCCAGTTGTTTGGATAAGCGCATCTCTATGACTATTCTGGGTTGGCCCATGTTCACCAAAACCCAGCACCACGTGTCCATTTCGCTTCGGAAGTTCTTTATGACGCGCTACATCCATCAACAAGATGTCGGCTTGCAACAGGCGTAATCCCAATAAAGTATTTTGGAAAGCGGGATGATACTGAATGTGATAAAAATGCGTTGTATCCGGTCCATCTCCAAATAGCGAAATGGCGGCCGTAAACTCACTATCGGCAAAATGCGCAATGGGGAGTAACATCCAATCAGCGATGGGAGGACGAAAAGTATCGGAGCCAATGGTTATGACCAGACGGCTGCCATCTTGCGACGTCGAGTCGTACAGAAGTTGTAGAGATTTCTCGGCTATGTCTGGAGCAGGGGTCGCGACCTGCTCAAAACTGACGCCCCCCACCTTACCGACAAAATTGTACGAGCTGAGACTAGATGGTCCTGCCGAGCGCACCTTCAAGGGTGGATTGGGCTTTGATTGCGTCGTGAATTGCACGCCTCCAATGGTCCAGGACCCTTCAGGTTCTTCCTCTTCAGGCTCATCGGAATCAGCCGAATTTTGTCGCTCAGGATTCTCCGCCCTAGTATCTAATGAGGAAGAAGAGGAATTGTTTTCAACCTCGGTCTCGACCAGCATCCCATGATCCAAGGTCCCAGGGGCCGTGTCAAAATACAGCCCCTGATTGGCACGAAAAGCCCCACTCAGGCCCCAAGTAAAACTTGGAGCGAGAAGAAAAACTAAAACGAGAATTAGTTTCCTCATATCTGCACCATTCTTTTAAGCGCCATTAGAAGACACAGTAGGAAAAAATTCGAATAATTACAACATAAAAATATCTGGCACTTTTCCCATAGCTAGTGAATCCCGTCAGCTC
>JAOUNC010000044.1 GCA_029881175.1 Nitrospirota bacterium
CAGCCTGGCTTTACCGACCTCCCCGCTCAACCGCAATGTTCCCATTACTTTCGCGGGCACGGAGGGCAATTGGACCATGTCTTAGTGGCCCAGGAGATGAAAGAAGTGACGGTGACATCCGTTCAAGTCACGGGATATTGCGCATTAGCTAGCTGCCAACGTATTCGGGGAGATTACCCATCAGCCTATCGGCGCCTCTCCGATCATTGCCCGGTTATTTTGGAAATCGCCAATCGCAATGATGATTAGATGACTAACGATTCTCTCCATTGATGAAATAAAGGCAGAAGGGGGCAGACTCGAATTAATAAATTCGAGTCTGCCCCCTTACGGTACTCCTTACCCCTCATGCGCAGGTTGGGGCTTTTATCTCTTTGGTTTTTTGGTTTTCCTGGGAAGCCCTCCTTCACCCCAGCAGGACAGGAATGCTGACAGAAACGCATGCTCATGTGCAGGCTCGACCGCCAGCGGCGCCAGCGCCAATCCCACGGCCAGCGCGATATGATAGCCGACCGACCTCGTGGCCACGGCACGTTGATAGGCCGGATGAGCGCGATTGACCCACACGGTTGATTCCAGCAACCGCCCAATTTCTTGATCATGTTCCCGATCTTCGAATTGGATGCCGAGCCCAAACCTGGCCGGACGTTTAGCGCTACCGCGATCCGGCAGCAGAAAATCAGAGACCACTGAGGCCGTGTCGTCTGCGTCGCGAGGTTCCCTGTCCGAGTCGGAAAGAGATTCAGTGGTTGGCTCATGAACCACTAACGTGTCCTCCTCGTCAGCGACATGAGGCCCCTTGCCTGGCGTAATCACCGCCCGCATTTCATCATACGACCCCAGCCCTCCCAAGGGAAGGCGCTTCTGACCACCCTTCCGATGCTCCACCAATGATCCTAGCAAGGGGAAAAGATCGGAGAGATCTTCTAAGACCCGTTCTATATCGCGCTCCAACGGCCGGATTTGTCGTGGCGGGGTTTCTTCGATCTGACCATCGACCACACCCCAATCCGCGAGCTGCCGCTGCACGGCTTCTTGAATGGCTTTCCGGTACGCCAAATACGTCGCCCCACGCGCCCCGACTCGAATAAAGTCCCCTTTGTTCAATGTCAGGCACGCCGCCAAATCCGGCACCTCAATCAACCCGGAAATTCGTTCACGAGCCTGTGGGGTCAACCCCAACCAATCCCATCCTGACTTGATGACTTTGCCGAACGTACTGATGGCCAGGCCCTGCAAATCATCCGGCAAAGGATGGTCGGTGCGCACCAAATAGCCCACGGCCGAAGGCTTGCGCTTTCGCAGCATACGAATTTCTAATGGTGCCTTCACGGGTGCTTCAAAGTTTTGAGGCATCAACACTTGGCCATTGATGACAAATTCCACTCCTTCCGGATAATGCGCTGACAAAATTTTCGAAAAGGTGGAGTCCAGCAACGGCTGGAAATGGCGGGCAACTGCCGCACCTAAGAAGCCCGCATCCAACAGCGGCGATAAGGCATTCTGCAACTTCATACGCACGGCGGTACCTTGTTGATAGACCATGCCGATCGGTGAGACCCATTTCCATGGGGCCCGATGACGTGAGGATAAATGCCAGGACGTGGAGACATGCGTCTGCCCGCGCTTGGTCTCTGTCAGGACTTCCTCACAGACTAACAACCCCAATTTGATTCCAACCCCCGCAAAGCCTATTCCCTGTCCACGCCGTTTCGTACTCGAAGCAATGTCGTGATACCGTGCGAGATCTTTCCGTTGCATGCCTGACCCGTTATCCCTCACCATCAACGTTCCCTCACCAGGATTGGCTTCAAGCGCAATCCGGCTGGCACCGGAATCCAAAGAATTCGCCACGATTTCGGTAAGAATGGTTTCTTCGACCATGCCCGGATAGGCATCTCGTAAATCTTCTAACAGGTGCAGGAGATCAACACGCGTCTCACCCATTTTACGGCACATTTCCCTTTCTCTTCGCCACGACCATGGATGAATCCGGTATCTATTAAAACTCCAGCATGTTGAAAACGTGTCGATCTTCGACTTCCACAAACACCCGTTTTACCAACTGATGCTTGGCTTTAATCTCGTTATCCAACATCGCTACCGAGCGTTCGACTTGCTCCGCAGACACACCATCCTGAAAATCCACGCTGATATTAACTAAAATAAATTCAGGCCCCATATGCATCGTGAGCACTTCGTTCACATGGATTACACCCGCGAGTTGCCTCGCCAGCTCCCGAATACTCTGAACCACTTCCAGATTGGCACTTTCTCCGATGAGGAGGCCTTTGGTTTCACACGCTAACCAGACCGCCGTTCCACCAAGAATCAATCCGATGATGACGGTGGCAATTCCATCCAAATACACAATCCCTGTGAGTTGCCCCAACCAAATACCAAGAAACGCCACAATCAGCCCCAGGACTGCCGCCGAATCCTCAAACAAGACCATAAAAATCGTGGGGTCTTTCCCTCGCTGCACCGCCTGCACATAGGACCACGTGCCTTTAGTCTGAGAAAATTCCTTGAAGGCAAAAGCCCAGGCCCCACCTTCAAACACCAGCGCAAATCCTAACACCACATAATTGATGAGAGGATTCTCCACCGGCTCGGGATGTAGAATATGGAGGACCCCCTCATAGAGCGAGATTCCCGCCCCCAAGGCAAAAACCATGATCGCGACCACAAAACTCCAAAAATACACTTCCTTGCCATGGCCAAACGGAAATTTTTCATCAGGTGGCTTCTTCGCTTTATGCAGACCATACAACAAAAGCCCTTGATTGCCTGTATCAACGAGGGAATGAATGCCTTCAGCCAACATCGCCGAACTCCCTGTGACTATTGATGCCGCAAATTTGGTGACGGCGATCAAGGCATTACCGATGAGGGCTGCGTATATTACTTTTTTCGATGAAGATGCCATGGGACCTCGCTAATCATATCCTCCGCCACACCTGGATAAGACAAAGATTGAAACTCTACCCAAAACCATCAAGAAAAGTCTGCGTTCCGGTCAGCCTACTCACCCTTCTGCCTCTTCTCCGCTTTATTCCCATCGCCGTGCTTTCTTCATCATTCCGTAAAGACCCGTGAAGAAAGCTTCTCCGACACCCCAAGAAGCCTTTCAGCAATTTTGAGCCACCAAGATTCAGTTCCTCACCCGCAGAAGGAATGCATTCACTTGAGCACGATCCCCAAAAAACACCATACTTTGGCTACTAGTAACTCTCTTGACACTATATGTAGCATCTTATTATATTTACTTATCCTACCTGCTGAATTCATGGGTTTCGTCATCATAAAGATATTCGCATTAAATTTGCGTGTTAATGGCTAAGGTTAAAACCTTGCTATTAATGAACACTTTACCCAGGGAGGCGCGTGATGGCGAGTCAGACTAAAACCGACCATGAAATTGCCATTTACCGAAAGGGCCGCAAGCGAGGATTCGAGCATTGGTTTGTCGAAGTCTCCTGCAATGTCCTTTTGACTCGAACATACGGCCCCTTCCCTAGCCGAGAGGAAGCCCTTCGATTTCTTGAAGGTGCAGAACTGGAATTACGGAAACTCCTGGATTTTGAGCTCCGGATCCAGTCCGGCCGGTACAACTTAGGTATTCCACAACGATCCGAACATGCCTAATGACTTGTCCAGTGAATAACAAGTAAAATCTCCTTTTCGGTGGACTTCCAACCACCGTTTCTGATGAACAACCTGGAGAGATCATTGCTAGACTCCCCCATGGCACTTTTTCTTCTTTTCGCTTTTTCATAATCAGATTGTGTATCTGAATACAGTCCCCATCGGGCTCTGCAGAAACCAAATGGCTCTTTTTAACACACACGATCATTTTGGGGCTGTTGAAAAAAGCCGCCAGCAGCGTTCTCGCCATTTTTCCGTGCTCACGTACCGGAAGTACGCTCTGCGCGCAAAACTGGCTGCGGCCTTCCCTTCGACAAAGCTCAGGACAGGACTGGACGAACTTTTTTGAACCGCCCCGAGGCTTCTGATATGCAACGTGCCTGGGGCCAATATGCCCTTGGAAATTATTATTATTCAACACTCCCATTTTCCAAAACCTAGCAATCAGATTCTTAAGATACCCTCATTTTTAATTATCTTACGGCCTACTCCCTTTGGGTTCCAATGAACTCCGAGAATTCATTAATAAAATAAGCAAATTCAACACGTTACAGCTTTCTTGGCAGAATTTTTGAATGCAGGATTATGGCACCTAAAAATCACCCCGGTTTTTCCAGCGGTCGTACAGTTAAGGCGCGAAAACTTCAGTATATCCAGCGCCCGGCAGATGCTGAACTACTTGATCACTGCCAGAATGGAAGGCCCGCGTATATTCTCCATTCTCCACAAATGGGGAAGTCCAGCCTCATTGCCCATACGGCTGAACAGCTTAACGCGACTTCTCATCACGCGGTCCTTATCGATCTCAGTCAGTTTTCCATTCCTCCACGAGAAAAGGACTGGTTTCACAATATCGTCCGCATTCTGGATGACAGCCTAGATCTCTCTACCGACATCATGAGCTGGTGGGAAAAGCCAGCCGTGTTTGCGCTGCCCCCTCACTTACGACTGACGCAATTGCTGACTGAGGTCATCCTGCCTGAAACAACCCACCCTCTGGTTTTATTCATTGATGAAATTGAACGAACCGTGACTCTGCCTTTCCGTGAACACTTCTTTGAATGGCTGACCAATCTGTATGAATCACGCGCCACACACTCCATCTTGTATCGCCTCTCATTCATTGTCTGTGGCGTGGCCACCCCTTCCCAACTCATTCCTGAGGGCGGGCCATCTCTATTCCAATGGAGTCACCGCGTGGTGCTCTCAGATTTTTCGCGAGAAGAAGCTCTCCCATTGTCTGAGGGGCTGAGTTTTCCTACGGATGCTGCTAATGAAATAGTGACATGGGTGTACAGGTGGACGAAGGGCCACCCCTACCTCACTCAATTACTCTGCCAGCTTCTTGAAGAACAGCACCACATGACCTGGCTGGAAGAAGAGGTCGATGAATGTATCCAGGATTTTATCGTGAGTCCTCAAGGAATTCGTGAACCACACTTTCAATTCGTTCGAACAGCCTTAACGGAACCTGACGCCAATGGGGTTTCTCTCCTTGAACCATATTTAGATCTCTTAGAAGGCAAGATAGACAATCTGAAAAACAATCAACACGCCTTGGATCAGCTACGATTAGTCGGCGTTCTTCGTGAGGATGAGGAAGAGATTGCTATTCGAAACCCCCTCTATCAAGAAGTCTTTCCACTTTCGTGGGTCAAATATCACCTTCATCCACCAACTTCCACGACACGGTCTGATTTATTATCCTCTCCTGCACCTCGGCATTCATATGTCATGGCAGCCAGTGTGTTATTGATAGGTATTGGGCTCCTGATGTGGTTCTTCCGCGCACCGGTTTCACTGCCCCCTTCGGAAACATCTCAACAAGTCGATTCGGCGTCGAAAACATCGTCATCAGAACTTCAGGCCATCACGGAAGTACCGGAAACGCTCCAGCAACCCGAGGCACTCACCCGGGCACAGGAACACATTCAAGAACTCGAAGCCACTATTGCGCGCTATCAACAACTTTCAACAGATGAATCTCAAAGCTTACGAGCTCAACGCACACAATTAGAGACGCAACTTGCCTCAAAAGACAATGCGATTTCTGATCTGCAAGCCAGGGTGCAAACGCTGGAATCAGCTCTCACTGACCAACAAGATGCGCATGCCCACACGATAGCCAGTCTTCAAACCGAACGAGCCCAATGGCAAACCAAAGCCACCACAAACGCGAAAGAACTGAATGCCACCCTTGAAGAAGTTAAGAACTTGCAAATGGCCGTTCTAAAGCAATCCCCCCTCGACCCTTCAGAAATCACCAAGCTCATGACTGCCCGCTCACACCTCGAAACTCAACTTAAAACGGCCAATACTGAACTTGCACTCGCCCATGAACGCGCCAGGGAATTAGACTCTCTCCTCACCCAACAAAAAGAGTTGGTCCAGGCTGAAAATCAACGGCACATGGAAGATCGGGCTCGTCTGGAAACAAGAATCAAAGAACTGGGAACCACGGTAGCCGACATTCGCAAAACACTCTCGACAAAAGAAGCGACAGCCCGAGAACAAGAGAGCCTTGCCAAGTCAGAACTAAGTCGTCTCCAACAGGATCGCGCCAAATACCAAAATCTCCTGTCCGCCAGTCAACAAGAGCTGTCTTCTCTCAAAAATCAAACCGCCAAACTCGAAACCTCTTTGGCTCAAAACATCCAAGCCATGCAGGAAGACGCCAAGGAACGGGCCACACTAACGGCGAACCTCCAGGAGATTCGCTCCAAGGAATCTCGTACGGACAATCGCCTCAGTCAACTTGAAGCCTTACTGGCCCAGGAACGTGAAACGGCCACCAAAACGTTGAGCACAGTGCAGCAGGAACGAGACCAGCTGCAGACGCAATTGAGTCAGGCCCAACGGGAACTCAACTCAACGAAAACTCAAGTCGCCACCTTAGGGGATCAACTTTCGACAGTCGGAGCTCAGGCCGAGCACAGTCAAAATGCCTTGAAGGCTATTCATGCCTCATCCTCGGAACAAACTCGTCGCACAGAAGAACGAGTCACAGAATTGGCGTCGGTTCGCTCAACTCTTCAAACGGAGCTTCAGGAAAGTCAGACGGCCTTGACCCAGGCTCAGGAACGTATTCGTCAGCTTGAATCCAATTCGAGAAAAATCACAGAAGCCCAGGCCAGTCTGAGGAAAACCACGGAAGAACGGGATAGCTATTCGCAGAAACTTCAAGGCACCCAACAACAATTGGCAAAGGCCCAAGACCAGATCAAAAGGCTGGAACAATCGTTACGTGCCGAATCATCCGCAGCCAAAATCGGTGGAGCGGGCGACTCACGTTCTTCCACGTCTGCCAATTCCCTCTCTCCTTACTCTCCCAATGAGGAGGATACTGTTAAAGCGGTTTCGTCGATTACCGCCAAACTGACACAATCACCAAGCCCAATAAAATCAGAAACGGCTAGATTGCTCTGGGCGCGCCAAGCCTATGTTTTAAATCTCCGAACGCAAGGAACGCAGTGGTCCACGATTGACCATGCTCTTCGTAACGGACTCCATGCATCTCCCATTCGACTCACGGGCATTACCGGCAGAATTCATACCCTGGCGTTCGATCCTTCTGGAGATCATGTTATTGGGGGAACCAGTGAGGGCACGATACTCTTGTGGTCGATGAATCACATATCGAATGCACCTCAAATACTCACCGGACATTCCGCCGGTGTGCTATCAGTCACGGTGAGCCCCGATGGGCAACGCCTCGCTTCCGGAAGCCTGGACTCGACGATTCGCCTATGGAACCTTTCGCAACCAGATACCCACCCTCGCCTTCTTCAAGCGCATACTAAAGGCGTCACGAGCCTGGCGTTCCGCCACGATGGAAAACAACTGGCATCTGGCAGCCAAGACAATACAGTGAGATTATGGAATTTGACCAACGACCAACTCCAGTCAACAACCCTGGGAACGCATGCTGGGCGGGTCAATGCCGTTGTCTATACGCCTGATGGCAGGACCCTTCTCTCAGGTGGAGATGACCTCACCCTCCGAGTATGGGACCTCCAACGAACAGAGAGTCCACCGAAAATCTTACAAGGTCACCAACAAAGTATTTCAACTGTGGCGGTTCATCCGTCTGGATGGATGGTTGCCACTGGCAGTCGTGATCGCAAAATTGGCCTGTGGAATCTTCGCCAATCACTGACTCCTCCGACCTTTTTGTCAGGATCCGAGGGACGAATATCACAAGTCCAATTCAGTCCCGATGGAACATCCGTGTCCTCAGTCAGCGCTGATAAAGCCTTGCGCATTTGGAATTGGCAAGAACCCACTCAACCACCGATTCAATTTTCCCGGCACAAGGGAACATTAGAGGCCATTGCCATCAGTCCTGACGGGCACACCATTGCCGTTGGTGGAAGTAGCCAAAGCGTAACGCTTTGGTCTGGCACAGAAATCCTTGCTCATACCGTGTGCGATACCGCGAAAGAAAATCTCTCTTTTTCGGAATGGAAACAATTGGTGGGAGAAGAAATTCCCTATGAACGAACCTGCCCCAACCTGCCCTTGCACCCCTCATTCATCGAAGAAGGGAAACGCCTTGCCAAAGAGGGATTTCGCATCCAAGCACAAACCATTTTTGAACGGGCCAAGCAACTCGACCCCTTTTTGGATTTGGATCCCAAAAAAGAAGTGGAAAAGTTAGCAGCAAAATCCTAGCCCATTTTTAAGGACCAGAGCTTTTCAGTCACACCTTCATTTTCCCCACTTTGCTGCGCCAATTTGTGATGAGAAAAACTGAAGGGAGATGCCCCCCTTTCTTTACTCCCTCCTCCCATGAACTCCAAAATAAAACCGATCAGCCCTTAGCCCTAAAATTTTTCAAATAATTGCAAGAAGGTGCCTGTAGCAGAACGGATGGGATTGCCACGAGCAATTGAGACGCGTTTCAAGGCCAGAGTAGGAGGGGCCGGTCGACAGGCAACGCTTCACAGCATCCAGATTTCCTTCAGTAGCATGGTGAACGGTTCCCACCAGAACCTTACCTGAGGATCCCTGTTTCAGAGAAATGTCAACTTCGTACTGCCCCTTAACTACACGCATTCGCGATCTGGGGTGCTAGTTGAAAATTCTAAACTGAGCAGGGGGGCTTCATTCGATAAAAAGAGGAGTCTCCACAAACCCAATAAGGAAGAAAGGTGAGACTCAGATTACCTGAGGGATATCATTATGAAATCAGAAGGTGGAATGAGACGCAGGCCAGAACTTTCTTGCAGCGAGTAACCCCACTACCCCTGTTCCAAGTAAGAGCAAGGAGTTCGGTTCTGGGATAGGCGGAGTGCTTGGCTCCACAATTGAGGGAGGAGGAAAATTAAAGCGATCGGTATCAACTGAAAAGACAAACTGTTTGTCTTTCGCCAACTGGCCACCATTCAAAAATTTGATTTGCAAGTTTCCAAACAAATCCCCACAAAAAGGTTTCGTGGTCAAATCACTGCATGCTGTGTCCCCGACAAGACCCACGGGCTGAGATAATGTGGCTTCTGCATCCAAATCTGCACCATTGAGAAGTGTCAAAAGGGCACCGAATCCGGAAGCTTCAGTCACCTTCGGGTCGGCAACAATGTCAAAAACGGTGTTTCCAGAAATAGCATCAATGGAAAATCCAACGATCCCAACACCTGAATTGTTTGTTAACGTCCATGGGGTATTTGATTTCGTGTCACCGGCCTGGATAATGGACCAATCTGTTTGTTGAATGCCTCCGCTGGTGGGCCCAATTGCAGTCCAAGTGCCAGTCTGGGTCGTATTATCAGCAAAAGAAACGGTGACATTCATTCCTGCCATCTCATTCCCCGTTACCTCAATATCACTTAAACTAGTAGCGGTTTTCGGATCAGTCGTATCCTGCATGACAGCAAGACTATCTGCCCATACATCAGCCACGCCTAGAGGACCTAACACAAAACTCAAAATAAATACTGATAGAAAGGAAAAATTACGTGCCATGGCCACACTCTCTGTTTTTTATAAGAATAATAAAGGGCTATCATATCCATTTTGCATAAAATATAGCAATCTGACTCAATAGGATAGAAGTCTCACATTCTAGAAGCAAAGCCTTCCAACTAGAATGAACCACGAAAAATATAAAATAATTTTATTTTCAATTATTTATAGAAACCTTTTTGGCCACTCACTGAATGTGAATGGTTCCACCTGGTTGAATCTCTAAAATTGCCGACCCCGGTGTCACATTCACCTTATTGACACTACCATCGGCAAATGTTCCAGCATCAACAAAGGGATTATAGCCGGCTGGAGCCATGAAATTGGCACGGTCCCCGGCGACCATCAAGTTTGTGTCAGAAAATGGGGCAAAACATCCCCCACTTCCACATAAGCTATTGGAAATATTCACTATATTGGTGCCCGTACCAAAGTCAACCAAGGATCCACCGGTCAGAGAGAATAGAGAACCTGTCCCGCCAACACTGACAAAGACTCCATTGATATTCGCGATACTATTTCCTTGCAAGGACAGTAACGCTCCGCCTGTAACCAACATTTGCCCCCCACCGGTCACATTAAACAAATTCCCATGAACCGTGAAGGAACTCGCATCCATACGAATGAGGGCATCTCCCGCCACCAGATTGGCGACAACGTTGGCGTTTTTCCCTCCAATTTGACCAAAATCAGATGTGGTCTCCATCGTTCCTCGAATCATAGCCAGTAGCGGCGAGGTGGCCTCTAACAAGGCCTGATCCAAAATTCCAGTCTGGCCTGCTGATGCGGTGGATGCCACCACCACTCCCGTTTCCACCTTCGCACTGCTGTCGATGATTTCTATGATTGGAGGAATGTCTGGACGGACGATATCATTGCCATTGATATCTTTTCCGATCACTGGTGGACTTTGAGGCCCGGTTAATTGTGAGTCCACAATCGCCAGCAATGCTGTAGAGGCAAATGGATTAGGCAAGGGTTGAATGTGACTCCTGTCCAACAGCGCTAAAGCTCGATCTTCAAGTCGGACAATCGCTGGATCTCCAGGATTTCCCAGGAAGGACAAGGCTGAGCTTTCAACTCTTTTTCCTACAAGGGACCCCATCCCTGCAAAACTTGAAGCCGTAGCTTCTTGTCGAGCTAGAGAGACCGTCGTATTCACCAAGACTACGCCATTTTTTAACGTCACTTCCCGAGTGGCTCCAGGTAAGCCAAGAGCGGGGTCAATGGTCGAAGAACTTCGCGCCTGAATACTGCCATCAATGCCTGAATCTGATTCAGGATTCCCAAAAGTTCCTTGATCTCCTATGGCCAAAATTATCTCAAAACAATCTAAGAGGGTTGAGCAAGGTTCGGCCGCCCCATTTTCCGGAATTCCAGCTAAAAAGTCATTGGGATTGACCGAGGTTGAGCGGGCGAATTGTGCTAATTGTTGGGCTTGATCATCTCGTGTCGGGCCTTCAACACCAAGTTGAACCGTAGGAGACCCAGGCTGATTAAAACTTGCAAATTGGAGGGGAAGGTTTTGGTTAGACGGAGTGGTTCCTCCAGACGGAATCAGCGAACTGATGACCAAACTACTCGATGGCGGAATTCCCATATGGGGAGCATCCACTTTAATTCCGCTGTCGACAATCAACAATTCTTTATTAGCGACAAAATTACTATCAAGAAATAACAGCGAACCAATTCCGCCACTCACGCCCTGAGGTGGGACTAAGGTCGTTAGAGTTTGCACATTGGTCCCCGGGCTAGGACTCCCACCTGATCCAGACCCTCCAGGTCCCGCTGGAGGAGGAACACTACCGCCGGCATTAGGCACTGGACTTGTCCCATCAAAGCCAGCACAAAATTCTGGGGTTCCTGTGCAGGGTAAAATACCGGAGTCAGGGGGTAGTCCTCCAGGCCCATTGGCTCCTTGAATAGCCCCCGCCAAGAGAAGGCCTGTTGTGGCTAAAATAATATCTTCATCCACTTCACCTTCATCAGGATCAGAGCCAAGCAACGCTTCTTCCAAAGCTAACGCCTGTCTCATTTGTTTTTTGGCAATCAGTTTTTTGACCGACTCTGGAATTTCACAATGCGGCCCTACAGCACAGATCACACGCCAATCGACTATCTGATATTTATCTCCCATGGCTCGCAAGGCCCCATTAAGAAATCCCACACATTGTCCAGCTGGGACCTCC
>JAOUNC010000403.1 GCA_029881175.1 Nitrospirota bacterium
TCAGAGGTGAACATGGCTGAGGGGTTTGAACGGTTCAGTGATTTTTCTTAACATTTTTCTGAGAAAAAATGGCAGGTAGGCTTTATCCTATTTCCGCTCGTGCTCTGCCTTAGGTATACTATTTTTCGTTTCGAATGATGTCCTCGGAATTTGTTTTTATTGCTACTATGGGAGGTTAAGGGAACATTATGGATCTTCAGATTGAAAGTCGGAATGTGACGATGACTCCACGTTGGAAAGCGGAGATTGAAGCACGGATGGCCGATCTTCAAGCCGGTCACGATGATCTCATTCACGGACGGGCGACCCTCACAAAAAACGCGCATCACAAAAAATCCAAAAATGTGGCGGAAGCCCTGGTTCTTGTGACGTTGCCGGGTCGACATACCCTGACCGCTAGAAAAGAGGAAAAGACGTTTGAAGAAGCCATTCGTGCCGCATTCTTTGCCGTAGAGATAGAATTGGAAAAGTTTCGAGATAAACGAGCCTCGAAGGAAATTCGGGTTCCCCCTATCCCTTTACGCGGAGTCATCTGTAAATTGTTTCCCCAGGAAGGGTACGGCTTCCTTCTCCAGGATGGAGGAGGAGAGGTGTATTTTCACAAAAATGCCGTACACGGGATAAAATTTGAAGAACTTGAGGATGGGCTGGAGGTCTCGTTTAATGTAGAGGATGGCGAGAAAGGTCTTCAGGCAACCACAGTGAATCCGCTCCCCATTGGTCCGGGATCAGTCGAGAAGGCCATCTTTTCCTGAAGGGGCTGTTGATAAAATCCGCCAGCGGCGTTCCCTGCTTTCGCCGTAGCGGCTTTGCGCAAGTAGGTCGCCAGTTTTCCGTGCTCACGTACTGGAAGTACGCTCCGTGCGCAAAACTGGCTGGGGCCTTCCCTTTGGCAAAGCTTAGGACAGCACTGGACGAACCCTTCGACAAAGCTCAGGGCAGACTTTTTTGAACAGCCACGAAGGCTCTGTTAGGTAAGGTGCCTAGGTTGGTGCTTGCCTTATTATTCTGCCCTCCCCTGAGGGGGGGGATAAAAAGGAAACGACTCGACGGCATTCACCGGTATTCAATGAATGGTTGAGGACTATTGCAGCATGCCACTGACAATCAGTTCCGTGGCCTGCTCCGGGTCGAGACCATGTGCCATTAAGGTTTCCAACTCCTTTTTATCCACCGTTCCGATGGCGGCTTCATGCGTCACTTTGGCCTCTGGATGAGTCACCTGGACAATGGGAATGGCACGGCCAACCGCACGGTCTTTGATAATTTCACGACAATCCACATGCCCGCGAGCTCCCTTGGCGTGAGCTTCCATGATACCGGTCATTTCCCCCTGAGCGTCGTGTTCTAATGCCACACGTGTTTTAATGAGTCCCCTCGCATATTCACCAGCCAAAACCATTTTTTCTTTGATCTGAATGATATCCTTGCTTCGCCCGAATACTTTTGAGGTGAGTTCGGCCACAGCCGATGCGTCGACCTGGACGACGTAATCGATGTGCAACTGTCCGACCAGGCCTGTGACCAGAGAAAAATCGGAAAAGTACTGTGCGCCGGGTCCAACCGAGACAATAGCCTTGGGGACCACAACCATGCCTCCACATGTTCCCTGATAATGACTTTCGTTGTATCGCACGTGTGCACCCTCTTTGATCTCCAGTGTGGCATCCATGCGGTGTTCTCCAGACTCGACAAATGGGAACAGACAATGGGCTAGAAATGAAGCCGACGCGCCTTCTTCAATGACCAATCGGGTGTGAATGCGTTGAGTCCCTGTTTTTTCGGTAATGCCCAAGCATAGATGTATCGGCAGTGCTATGTGCTTCCCTTTCTCAATGATGATGGTGTTGGTGATGCCATCCCCCGTTTCCTGTGCGTCAATCGTGACGCCGGAAATTTCCCGTTGACTGACCAGGCGATGGCCGCTGGCGGCCATATGGGCAATGTGACGGTCTTGAAAGACTGCGGGGTCTCCTCCTAACGACTCGAACGTGTCAGTCAAAATTTTCAGTTCACGCATGGAATCCTACTTGGCAATGAGAGAAGGAAGACAAGTTTGCCCGTCGCACCGTACGCAACTGCCTTGTTTGTATTGTTCAGCCACGTTCTTGGGATTTCCTGTGGCAATAATCCGTCCGCCACAGAGTTGCGAGGCCTGATCGGCCATCAAGGCGATTGTTTCCTGGTGAGTAATCAGCAAGACTGAGGCGCCACCTTCCTTAAATGATCGGATCACATTCATCATCTCCTGGACGGAAAGCATGTCGATTCCGGCAGTGGGTTCATCCAGGATCGCGAATCGGGGTTTCATGGCCAGGACGGCCGCCAATTCAATGCGTTTGCGTTCTCCGCCACTCAATGATTTATCAATGAAGCGCTTACCATAGGCAACAGGGGAGAGCCCCACCTTGCCGAGATATGGTGCGGGATCGATGTCTGATTTTCCTAAACTGATATATTGAGAAACGGTAATTCCTTCGAAGCGAGCCGGCTCCTGCCACGCTAAGGTGATACCCAATCGTGCGCGTTCAAACATGGGTAACGGCCCAAGGTCGATCCCCTTGAATGTCATCTTCCCGCTGGTAGGAGCAAATCCTTCGCAACCCATTAAGACATAGGCCAATGTACTTTTCCCTGAGCCATTGGCGCCTAACAACGCATGGATTTCCTGCACTTCGATAGCGAGAGTGAGATCCTGAAGAATCGTCTTTCCGCCAATTTCACATGTGAGATGTTGAATGTCGACTAACGGCATATTGAAAAATTTTCTCTCCTATCAAGAGCGTTATGTAGTGGTTGTCTGGTTTTCATAATAGCGCAGACATTCTGTTTCACGCCCCCTGACGATTCGTCGTCCCTCCAGGATTCCCCATTCAGCCGTAATGATCGTGCATTGGGACTCCTTCTCTCCATCGTCGAAAAACAACACGACCCAATCGAAGATTTTCCCTTTTTGATGAGCCCGGGCCGTATTGGAAAACAACGCCGTGTAATGCCGGTCTCCCCGCTGTGTGTGAAGGATGGGGAGCCAGGCTTCATGGGTTGGATTAAACCGGCGTGGAGCAAAAAGATGGAGCGCTCCCGCTTTGGCCTTTTCCCGGTACTCTCTATCGACATCTAAGAGTTC
>JAOUNC010000045.1 GCA_029881175.1 Nitrospirota bacterium
CGCCAGCCGATCTCATCTTGGAAGAACTGGGCATTCCCCACAAACCCATTAAAGAATGTGAGGGCATGACCATCGTTGATCCACCTCATGCCACGGCCCGCTTAATTGCCGCCGCCTATGAAGCTGGCGCCAAAATCATGAACCTCACACGCGTGTTAGACTTGATTGTGCGTGAAGAAGGAACTTTGGGAGGTGTCGTCGTCAACAATACGACGGCTGAAATGGCTGGGCATGACATTATCCATGTGGATCCCATTGCGCTCGAAAGCCAAATCGTCATCGATGCGACCGGCCATGATGCCATAGTGGTCAATCTTCTCAATCGCCGCAACCTTCATGCTAAAGTTCCTGGGAATGGGGCTATGTGGATCGCCAAGTCCGAAGTGCTCGTGGTGCAGAATACCCGTGAAATCTACCCGAATTGTTTTGTGACCGGCTTAGCCGTCGCTGCAGTCGATGGAACACCACGCATGGGGCCCGCATTTGGCTCCATGCTCTTATCCGGTCGCCGCGCAGCAGAACTCGTTCACCACAAGCTTAAAGGGGAATAAACAAGGCATAGCACATTAGGTAAAATGCCCTAGCAAACGCAAACTATGGATATTCAAGATTTTTTAGACCAAGGTGACGGGAAGGAAGAGGACAAGATTTCAGCTTGGAATCTGTTTCAGCAAGCCTATGAACTTCAAATGAAGGGAAAATTAGAAGAAGCGGTCGAGGTGTATAAACGATCCCTCGACACCCATCCAACAGCGGAGGCCCATACGTTCCTAGGTTGGACGTACAGCTTCATGGGACAACTCAACGAAGCCATTGAGGAATGTCACCATGCCATTAGCCAGGACCCGGACTTTGGAAATCCCTATAACGATATTGGTGTCTATCTGATTGAGCTTAATCAGTTGGAAGAAGCCATCCCCTGGCTGGAAAAAGCCATGAAAGCCAAACGCTACGAAAACCCCAATTTTCCTCACATGAATCTTGGCCGTGTCTACGAACGGCAAGGGAAATGGGACCAGGCGGTCGAATCCTACAAAAAATCCCTAGCCATGAATCCCGAGTACAAGACGGCCAAACAAGCCTTAATGCGCATCCTCACATTAATGAATTAATAAACCTATAAGGCTATTTTCACATGAACGAGACAAAAACTATTCTAGTTGTGGTAAGTGATATTTTCTTCTACACCAAGATTCGTGATGCATTTTTGCCAGCCGGCTATAAACTCGAGCGCCTCCGCACCTCTGACGACTGGCAGGTAAAAGCTCTCCAAAGTCAGCCCATCGGCATTATCGTCAACATGAATGACGACCGATTGAATGCCCCAGACATCCTGAAAGCCCTTAAAGCTACTCCCGAAACGGCATCCCTTCCCATCCTGGCCTTCGCCAATCATGAAGAAGTCGGATCATGGAAGCTGGCAAAAGACCTCGGGATTCAAAAAGTGGTCTCTCGCAATGAATTCTCAGCCCGTACACTCGCACTTTTTGAGGAACTCACCTCCTCCTCGGCCGCCTCATGATTACGCTTCCTCTTCACGAACAACATCAGGCTCTCGGAGCCACGTTTCAAGCCAATGGGGACTGGGAGATTCCGACCCATTATGGGAACCCTCAGGTGGAATATAAGGCCCTGCATTCCAGCGCAGGCCTCATGGACTTATCGTTTCGAGGGAGAGTGATTGTCACGGGTGATGATCGGATCACCTGGCTGCAAAGTATTATTAGTCAGGACATCCTCCCACTCCAACCCGGGCAGGGACGGTATTCCACCTTTATGGACCACAAGGGGAAAATATTGTCCTACTTTCGAGCATTGATCCGCCCGAATGAGGTCGTCATCGAAGATGTTGGGGAAGTGGGCGAGCAAACACATGCGGCTCTTAAAAAATTTCTGCTTTATGGCACGAAGGCCAAAATGATCAAAGGCAGCGAGAACCAGGGCCTCCTGCTTCTCAGTGGACCGAAAGCCACCGAAATTTTGAAAGAGTCATTGGAAATCGAAGTGGAAAACCTTGGCTCACTCCAATCATTGCCTTTTTCTTTTGAGGGAGCCGAGGGGTTTCTCGCTCGAACCGAAGAAACCGGCATGGGGGACTTTGAACTGTTCATCCCTCTCCAAGCGCTTGCATCTGTGTGGGCCCATCTTTTGAAGACAGGACAGCCTGTAGGGCTCAAACCCATTGGGAAAGCCGCCATTGACACTGCGAGGATTGAAGCCGGCTTGCCTCGATTGGGTCCTGATATCAACGACCGGATTGTGCCTCCCGAAGCTAATTTGGAAGGGATCGCCTTTAGCTTGTCTAAGGGATGCTATCCCGGGCAGGAAGTCGTCGCAAGAATGGACACTTACGGATCAGTGAAACGACGACTGGTAGGCTTAGTCATTGAAGGAACAGAAGATGAGCTTCCTGAGGCCGGAGCTACGCTATTTTCTGGCGCACGAGAAGTCGGATGGGTGTCGAGTTCGACCTTCTCTCCCCTCCTGCAAAAGCCCATTGCCTTAGGATTTTCATTGCGAGATTTCACCCTACCCGGCACCCAATTAGAGGTCGAAACCCAAGGCAAAAAGTATCACGTCTCTGTGACCGCCCTGCCCTTCACTCTACCCCAATAGGCCTCTAGCAAGGCATCAGGAATCCTCGCCCTCTTTCCACTCAGGAAGCACGTTCAGGATGCCGACTTTGAGAAATCTTATCCGCAATCGCCAAAACTGGTTCACGGTGATCGTCACTGAGCGCCAACAGAATATGGGCTTCATCTCCATGCATGAGTCGCAAACTTAAGAATGCATCCTCCGTCCGCGCTTCTTTATTGTCCCAGGTGCCATCAATTAATTGGATTTTATCCAGATCACAACAGGAAAACACATCATACCGAAAATATGAATCTCCGATGACCATATCAAAAAGGACATTGCCGCTGGTCATAACAATCGTATTGAAGCGGCCTTGATCTTCGTAACCCTCGGGAAGAAATTTATTAATATGGAGTAACTCCACTTTTCGTCCCGCCAACGCTCGTTCAATTTTCCTTTCTAAGGCGGCATAATCAACCTGAAGTGGCTTTTCATCCTGATCTGTGGCGCCGAGGGCGGCATCTCTTGTCTTTTCAAACACATCTTTAGCTGTCAACACGAAACACACTCCTTTGCTGAAGGACACAATGAATCTATTTGGGTTTCAACCCACGTGAATAGGGAACCTACGATACCCGCCTTTTGCGTGAGAACGCAAGGGAACTCACACCCTCCATTCATTTTCCGAATGAAACAGACCTATCTATGCCGAAGTGATTGCCTTGAGTCTATCTAGTTCGGCATACTTCAAGAAGCAACAGTATCTTTAAGACTTTTGAAGGAGATCAGGCGATGAATAGCGATTCTTGTTTAATTGGCGGATGTACTGAGACGATCTATGCGCCGGCCGGCACTCAATCATTATGCAAAGAGCATTTTTTGCAGTTTCTGATGTGGCGTAAAAAAAAGGGTGGACTTAGCATGTTCAAAAAATACAGCGCCATGCCAATGGACGAACGTGACACTATTGTAGAGGAATGGACCCATACGGTTCTCCATACGACGCCCTCCTAACTCTCCCAACCAATTACTCCATAAGGGGAGAGCCATGATGGTGGATAATCTTCCATTCATCTCCAATCCGCTCAAATAGATTCGTGGCCACAACCTGACTGTTTTGAGGGGAATCTCCGACACGACTGGAAATATTTTCCGTACAAATCACCCACGCAATATCAGCTGCGACTTGCACCTGTAGTTCCGTTAACTCAAATTCCATGGAAAATGTATTATTGAAAATGACAACCCATGAATCCCGGACGGCTGGCCACCCCACTCGAATACTCCACCCTGGATGAATGCAGGTTACATATTCCTGATGGGCCCATATTGAATCCATCAGTCCCACGTCTAGGCTTTCGAAGGCCTGATAAAACAACTCATTGACGCGCGTCACTTCTTCGATACGTTCCTTCAACATAATACGCTCTTTTCCTCTCCGTCATTATTTCGACTCTACCGTACCCTACTTGTCCGGTTGGCTTATGCTCGTTGATTCACAAGCCATACGCCTAACACAATCAATCCTACTCCACTTATTTCTCTCACGCCAACCGGTTCGCCCAAAATCACGAATGAAAAAACCAGCGCAGATACTGGAACTAAATTTCCAAAAATTCCGGACCGAGATGGCCCTACCCCATCAACCCCATACAGCCACGCCTGTTGCCCCAACGCCGTAGCAAACACCATAACATACATCAACGCTACCCAGCCGGACAGCGAAACGGTCTCAACGCCTGCCACAAGCATTTTATGATTCCACCCGAGCAAAGGGATTTCAACCAACAATGACATCATCAGCGTCGTCCAGGTCACTGTCAAAGGCGAAAATCGATCCATGGTCCGACGGCAACCAATAGTATAGAGAGCCCAACTGACTAACCCAGAGAGAACTAGTGCCCCTCCCAGCATAGGATCAGACCCGGCCCCTTGTATCCCGCTTTGCCCTGTCATCACCGCCACTCCAACAAAAGAAACCAGGCATCCTAGCCAAATTAATCGAAGTGGAATATCTTTCAAAATCAAGGAAGACAGGAAAGCCGTAATGGCCGGGCTTGCTCCAATAATGACACCTGCTGCTCCGGCCCCAATGAATTGCAAACCAAATAATATGAGAAGGTGATTGCCTAAGACACCTAACCCCAATACCCCAAACATTCCCCAATCATACTTCGAAAACCTACCGCCTCCTTCCTTCCAGATCCACAGGGGAACGAGGATCGCTAAGGCACCAAGACCACGAAACACCGACGTTTCGACCGGAGAAAAAGGACCTAAGGCTACTTTTTGCGCAACGACGGATCCACCCCAAACCATTGCTGCAGTTGTCAGGGCGCCATAGGCGGAAGCGACTGAAGGCTTAGAATGACGAATAATCATGCTGAGGATGGAAAGGAAAATATCTACGAAATGGGAAGGTCAGCGACAGATTAAGTCTTATGCAACACCCAATCAATCTAACAGCAATCAGATTATAGGGAAGACCGCCCTCAATGCACCAACTCACATTCCATTTCACCTTTCACACCTCTCGGAAACCAATGGGGCCGAATGGCTTAGCTGGTAGGTCTTCTGTCCGGTTGACTCATTGAAAATTCAGTCGCTACAATCAATTTTCCTTGGTCGTAAATTGCGAGTCGATTCGCATGATACTTTGAATAGTTCCGTTTGTAGCAAACTGTTCAGCCCAATTTAAGTAAATTTGACGTTGCTTTTTATTTGTCTGTGAAGGAGGAATTATGTCGTTACTAATCACCGAAGAATGCATTAATTGTGGTGCCTGTCTACCCGAATGTCCCAATGAAGCTATTTTTGAAACCCGCAGTGCCGCTGAAGAACTTGGGCATGCCGTCGGAGAAGGACAGGGAGATGGTGATACGGTCTACGTCATTACTTATGAACGATGTACGGAATGCGTGGGACATTTTGACGAACCGCAATGTGCTGCAGTGTGCCCTGTGGATGACTGCTGCATTCCCGATCCAGAAATTCCAGAAACCACAGACGTGCTTCTTGCAAAAGCAAAAGAACTGAATCCTGACAAAGAAATTGATCCCGAAAAAGTATGGAGCGGTGTGAGGAATTAGCTCCTTTCTTTTCTCCTCCTTCAATGTCATTTTAAAAAGGCCCCTTCCTGTTGTCAGGAAGGGGCCTTTTTTGTATTTATATTGATGTGCTCGAGAAACACCAGGTTGATTCAAAACCCCTTCAACCGACCTCATGTAATTCATGAAGACGAACTGAAATCAGCTTGGACACTCCAGGCTCCTCCATCGTCACACCAAATAAAGAGTTGGCCACCTCCATTGTTCGCTTATTATGCGTAATCACGATAAATTGCGAGCGATCAGCCATTTGCTTCAAAAATTGCCCGAACCGGACCACATTGGTTTCATCCAGCGGAGCATCCACCTCATCCAACACACAAAATGGTGACGGACGTATTAAAAAACTGGCAAATAACAGCGCCATGACCGTCATTGTTTTTTCACCACCCGAGAGCATGCTCATACTTTTCAAACGTTTGCCAGGTGGTTGCGCCACAATCTCGACCCCTGGTTCTTGCTTGAATGATTCGGATTCCTTCCCATCCAGAGTACCCTCTGCAACATTTCCGGACTCTGAGTCTTGTGTAGCATTCGCCGATTCGTCAACTAGCACCAACTCGGCTCGCCCTCCAGCAAATAAGGCAGAAAACACTTCATTAAACTTCACTTGCAATTCCTTGAATGTCTCCGCAAACAATTTATTGGTGGTTTGATTCAGCCGCTGAATGATTTCTTGCAGGGATTGAATCGAACCAGCTAAGTCTTCTTCTTGTGCCAACAAAAATTGATACCGCTCTTCTAATTGGACATGCTCATCAATCGCGGCCAAATTAATCGGACCGATCCGTTCAAGCTTCTTCCGAATACGTTGCAAGTGCTCACGCCATTGCTCAGGACCTTCGTCATCTTCAGTTGAATCTTGCGCCTCATTCACTTCCAGGTCCTGAGGCTGAGAAAACTTCAGATCTTCGGTGGAAATTTCATAGGTCACGGTCAGAGTCTCTTCAACTGCTTGAAGCCTTGTTCGCACTTCAGCCAAATGCCCTTCAATGGGGCCACGTGATTTAAAAATCTTCGAAAGGGCCTCTCGAGCACGACTGATCAACGAATCCAGCCGCTTCACCTCTTCCAGAAATTCTGCATGCTGGTTTTGAAAATTCCGCAAATGCTCACCCTTCAATTCCTTTTGCCCACCCAACTCTTCAATTAACGATTCATTCTTGAGCCGTTTTTCTTGGCTTGCCCGACTGTGAAAAAAGAGCTGCTCTAATTGCTGATCGATCTCCTGAATCCGAATTTTTCGATTGTCCTCTTCACGTTCCAATCTCTCGCAGTTACTCTGTTCATGGCCAGACTGTGCATGCAAGGTGTGATGCTTCATCCTGATGTCGTTGAGAGAAGTGGTTAGATCTTCCTGCTCTTGATCCAGCTCATGAAGGGCTTCTTGGGACCGATCAAGAGTCGCCTGCTCCTCGATCCGTCGACGCTCTAGGGTTTCTAGTTGATTCCTGACAGCCACTTCTTCAATTTGCATTCGTCCTAACTCAGACTCTTCCATTTCACGGTCTTGCTGAAGAATCTCTAAGCGGCGCAAAAGATCAGGGAGTGCCCGTTCCTTCGACAGCTCTTCCTTTTGTACAGAAAACACATGCATTTCTTTTTCCCGAATGGCTGCAATGGCCTCTTCAAACTGAGTCGACACGGTTTCAATATCATGACCAAGTGCCTTTCGTGCGTCTTGAACACCCTCGAATTCAGCTAAAAGTGCCTGAAGCGTTTCTTCTAATAGCAGGATTTCTCTCCGTCGACGTAACAACCCGCCGGCTTCCCTGCTCGACCCTCCGCTGATCACTCCAAGAGGAGACACCACCTCCCCCTGCAACGTCACCAAACACGGCCCTTCCCCCTCAAACCACTGATACTTCTCCATGAGGGCCACCGCGCCACCTAACGATTCGACAATAACCGTGTTATGTAATAACCCATCTACGATGGGTCTCAAGTCAGCTGAGGCCTGCACAAAGGTTTGCGCCAATCCTTTGACGCCTGAATCGTGCTCCAGGGTCTCCCACCAACGAGGAATAGCCAGATCATGAGGACGAGGAATCTGTAAGGGAAGAAAGCGGCCTTTCCCTAATTGCTGTTGTTGAAATTGCGCAATAGCCTCTTGGGCTTCTTGCGGTGAATGAACGATCCACGCTTTCAGATGTTCACCGAAAGCCGCCTCCACGGCTTGCTCAACATCTTCGGGAACTTCCATTCGTTCCGCCAAAGCTGCCTGAATCCAGGCACAATGCTCTCGAATCGAGGCTTCCGCACCCTCTCCGTCCTGTCCATATCCCAATTCTTCCCGGAAAATACCTTGAAGCGCTCTGAGCTCGGACTCTGTGCCAGCGGCCTGTGTTTGAAGTTCCACAATCTTATGATCAAGTTCCTGCCGGGTTTCACGATGGCTTTGCAAGATGACTTCGAGTTGTTCCTGCCGCGTGCGTAACACCCCTAATTGGCCTTCTAACGCTACCCGTTGTTCTTGAAGTGTTTCCTGTTCGTGTTGCAAGGTTGTTTGATCAATCTGGGATTGCATGAGTTCGGCTGCCAAACGCTCCACCCGTCGGCCAGTGGCACTCTGACCTTCTCCAAGACTCCGAAGACGGTTCTCAACATTGGTTTTTTCGACCGCCAAAGCCAACATCGCTTCTCGCCCTTGATCAACCTTTTCTTTGGTTTCTCGACGACGCGCCATCACCACGGCCATATTTTCCTCGCCTTCAGCCATGGATGTGGCGAGAACGTCCATTTCCCCGCGAATGTGCGCTATCCGCTCTCGCAGGGATTCAAGCATCTCCACGACCTCTTGCCCGTTGGCATGAAGTCGAGTTCGCTCTTCAAGAACTTGCGCATGCTGCTGCTCGTATTGCTCTAACCGATTGCGTTCAATTTGAATTTCGGTAAATGCCTGTGACATACGTTGCTCAATCTCTCGAAATTCAAGTTGGGCCTCCTGAAGGGATTCATTCGCGGCTGCCAACTCAAGCTGAACCTGTTGCTGCTCTGCCACAAGCCGAACTTCTTCTGCCACACAGGCGGTTTCCTGATTTTCGGAGTCCTGCAATTCCTTCTCTACGTCACAATGCTCTGCAAAAAACCGTCGGAAATCCCCTGTTAATAAACGCACCTCCAAATCCCGTGCCTCGCGGAGCAAGGACTGATATTCTTCCGCCTGTTTCGCCTGCCGCGTCAGAACACGCAGTTGTTGATGCACTTCCCCTAAAATATCTCGAACTCGCAATAAATTATTTTCGGTGCTCTGTAATTTTCGTAACGCTTCCGCTTTTTGCTTTTTATAGCGAATAATCCCTGCTGTTCCCTCAATAAACTCGCGACGCTCCTGGGGTGAGGCACTTAACAATTGCTCAATATTGCCCTGCTCAATCACCGACTGCCCTCGTGTGCCTGCCCGGGCATTCCAAAGAAACCCACGAATATCCTTGAGACGGCAAGAAATTTTATTGAAATAATACTCACTATCCCCATCACGGTAGAGACGACGAGTGATCATGACATCCGTCGTTTGCTCCAACCCTTCAACTAAGGCTGAAACGGGTTCCAACTCTTGGGGTGTCACATCAGAAAAAATGAGTGAGGCTTCAGCCATGCCCATCGGCTTGCGCTGCTCTGTCCCATTAAAAATGACATCCTCCATACGCTCGCTTCGCAAGCTCTTTGGACTTTGCTCACCCATTGTCCATAAAATAGCATCCACGATATTACTCTTACCGGTCCCATTGGGCCCAACCACCGCCGTAATGCCGTTTGGAAAATCTACCTTGGTTTCGGCAAAGGACTTAAATCCATTCACCACGAGAGTACGTAGATTCATGATCCCTCCAGGGCACAGATAAACATAGGATTTTTCATTCTCACTAATCTCGCCTTGAAAACTCTAAATCTGTACCACAAGAGGCCCCAAAAATCAAAAAATTCCACAAAATACTGTGGGTAGCGGTAAGGCGCTATCCCATATCTAGGACCATGATCGAGGGTATCCTCGACCATGAGGGGGTGACAACAGCCCCAAAACCTGAATATTCGCTTTTTGTAAGGGAAGGGAAAAATCAGGAAGATCGGTCATTGACCCCTAGCAAGGCCGAGGGCACCTCAAGCAACACTTATTTTAATCTATTCGCCATCAACAATTCCTTCGGAAGAAGGAATTCTACGTTTTCTTCAATGACGGTCAGCTCCTCAACACCTTCAGCCCCTTGCTCTTTTAAGAATTTTATGACTTCCGAAACAAGCACCTCCGGGGCAGAAGCACCAGCGGCAATACCTATCGCATTCACCCCTTCAAGCCAGGCCAGCTGAATGTCTTGATAAGAATCGATCAAATAGGAGGGAATTCCGCACCGCTCACCCAATTCCCGTAATCGATTGGAATTAGAACTATTCGGAGAACCAATCACGAAAATTACATCAACAAAACGAGAGAGTTCTTTGACCGCATTTTGGCGGTTTTGAGTGGCGTAACAAATATCTTCCTGGTGCGGTCCCTTAATACCGGGGAACCGATCATGGAGGGCGGCCACAATATCCCGGCATTCATCCACGCTTAATGTTGTTTGGGTGACATACGATAAATGGAGAGGATTTTCCACTTCCAACGCTTCGACATCCGCCACGGACGACACTAAATGAAACTTATCTGGCACCTGCCCAAGCGTCCCCACCACTTCTGGATGTCCAGCATGACCAATAAGGATTAACTCATACGTATTAGCATAATCCCGATTGACCTCATTATGGACCTTAATCACTAAGGGGCACGTCGCATCAATGACTTTAAGATTCCGTCGTGTCGATTCTTCCCAGACCGCTTTGGCCACTCCATGGGCACTGAAAATGACGATGGCGCCATCCGGCACCTCATCCAGCTCTTCAACAAAGATCGCCCCTTTTCCCCGAAGAGATTCCACCACATGCCGGCTATGCACAATTTCGTGACGGACATAAATAGGTGCACCATAGGTTTTTAAGGATAAATCGACGATTTCTATGGCCCGGTCTACACCTGCACAAAAACCTCTCGGATTGGCTAAATATATTTTCAAACCGCTCTCCTTCCAATAATTATTCTTGTTAAACGCGTCATTTTAGCATGACATGAAAGTCCACGCTATCATCAACATTCCAAATCCTATGCCTATTTTACCGATGCCATCTCCATGAAAAGAGGGAATTATTCACCAGGAATCAACCCCAACGAATTAAGGCCGTTCCCCAGGTCAATCCGCCCCCAAACGCACCCAGCAGGATGTGACTTCCCTCCTTTAGTCGCTGATGACGATTGGTAAAATCAAGGGCCATCGGCAAGGATGCTGACGAGGTATTGCCCACGTCTTCCATCATAGAGACACATCGGTCTGCGGATATTCCAAGCCTTCGGCACAAATGCGTGATCATCCGGACATTCGCTTGGTGAAAAATCACCTGATCAAGTTTTGCGACTGACCATTGTTCCTTTGCCAGATGACCCATAATGGATTGTTGCAACCGTCGAACAGCCACTCGAAACAACGTCGAACCCTGAATGCGTAAGGTATGCGCCCGATTGTCCAGAACCACTTGAGATAAGGGCTGCCGAGAGCCCCCGCCGGCAACCTTCACCAAGTCATGATATTGCCCATCCGCATGCAATCGGATACTGACAATGCCAAAGTCAGCCTTAGTCGAAAGCTCCACAATCGCCGCGCCCGCACCATCTCCAAACAAAATAGCCGTACTGAGATCATCGCAATCCAACGATCGTGACTTCACTTCCGAGGCCACCACCAAGCATCGGCGAAACGTTCCAGCACGCAGAAAACGATCGGCCATCGACAGGCCATACAAAAACCCCGAGCAGGAGGCCGAACAGTCAAATGCCGGAATGCCAGAAACCCCTAATCGATCTTGGAGCAAGCAAGCGGTGGAAGGAAACAACAGATCAGGTGAGGTGGTTGAGACGATAATCGCGTCAAGATCCTCGGGTGTACAACCGGCCTGTTCCAGCGCTTGGCGAGCTGCCTGCTCGGCCAGCATCGAACAAGTTTCGTGGTCTTCTACCCAACGCCGGGTCCGAATCCCCGACACCCGAATAATATATGCCGGA
>JAOUNC010000404.1 GCA_029881175.1 Nitrospirota bacterium
TGGCTTAGTGGCCAATCCAGTGACCTGGACTTGGGAAGATTTTCAAGCCCAACCCGTTGCCCAGGTTCATGCTGACTTTCACTGTGTGACGACCTGGAGCATGTTGGATAATGATTGGACCGGAGTGAAATTTCAACATGTTCTAGAAATGGTGCGCCCTCTACCTTCGGCTAAATTTGTTTTGTTTGAATCGTACGATGATTACACCACCAATTTGCCGTTGGAGGTGTGTGACGACGATGATGTCTTATTGACGACGCATTGGAAGGACCGGCCGTTGGGCAAAGATCATGGTGGGCCTGTACGGATGATTGTCCCTAAACGCTATGCTTGGAAAGGGGCCAAATGGGTGAAAAAGATTACTTTTTTAGATCGTGATCAGAAGGGTTTTTGGGAAGTGCGTGGTTATTCTAATACGGCCCTCCCATGGGAAAATGATCGATATGCCTAGATGGGGGTTTTTTCGTTGTCAATGATTTTCTGAAGATTTCCTCCCTTTCCGCCTTTTATAACGTCCTGTGAATTCATTCTGTATCAAAAAAATCGAAGCCTGGCCCGTGGATTTGCCTTTGAAGGCGTCGTTTGTCGTAGCCACAGGGGCTATGGATGTGGCCAAGAATATTTTTGTACGGGTGACCCTGCACGGTGGAGCCGAGGGTTATGGCGAAGTGGCGCCATTTCCTGACATTTCGGGGGAAGATCAACCAACGAGTCTTTCCGTTTTCCCTGTTGCGGCGCAAGTGTTTCTCGGGCAGCCGGCTACGCAGTTCCGGCGGTTATCGAAAAAGCTCTTGGAGGTCACTGAGCTTTTTCCAGCCCTTCGCTGTGGACTTGAGACGGCGTTGCTTGATGCCTTATGCCACGCCATGGGTATCCCTCTTTGGGCCCTTTGGGGTGGGGCGGACATTCGAAGTCGGGACACGGATGTGACGTTGCCGATTGGAGCGACTAACGAGGTGGTCGCCACCGCGCGTGATTGGTATCAGCAGGGATTTCAGATATTAAAAATGAAAGTGGGCCATGATGTCGAAGAAGATATTCGACGGGTTGCAGCCGTGGCCACGGCATGCAAGAACGCCTCGTTTGTGATTGATGCGAATCAGGGCTACACATTTGATCAGGCGCGAGCCTTTATACAGGCGATAGAGCAATTACACATTCCAGTGCAGGTCTTTGAACAACCGATTCATCGGGATCATATCGATGAAATGGTTATGCTCAAGCATCAAAGCGCCATTCCTCTTGCTGCTGATGAATCCCTTCGCTCCCTAGACGATGCTCGTCGGCTTATCGAGCATCATGCTGTGGATATGTTTAATGTGAAAATCACCAAATGTGGTGTGATCGAATCGGTGGCTATCGCAATGCTCGCACAGGCTTCCGGAGTAAGGTTGATGATTGGCGGGATGGTGGAAAGCCGGGTGGCCATGGGGTGCTCCTGGGGTCTGGTTCTAGGGTTAGGTGGGTTTGAACTTTTAGATTTGGACATGCCGCTTCTGTTGGCAGTTGATCCTATAGATGGTGGGTATCAATATGAAGGATCAACCCTTCACCCATGGCATGAGTTCGGGTTAGGCCTGTCTCTCAACGCCACGAGGGATTCGATTGTCGTTGTTGAATAAAAAGGTACGATAGAAGAAGCTCCGTGGAGTTTGCTTGCCACAATTCTCAATTAGTGGGTAGGATAAATGATTGGTAAGATGATGTTGATGTACCCTGAAACAGGATGGTGCTGAATGCGAATCAGTTGGCTGGTCTGGTGTCGAGTGCAATGTCTGGTTCTCATCATGGTGGCCTGGTTTGTCTGTGGCAATGTGGCCTTCGCCCAAGATCTGGATTCGTTTGAACGGCATGTGACGCAACACACGTTAAAGAATGGATGGACGTTTATCCTGGTTGAACGTCCCGTGGCCCCGGTCTTTTCTTTTATTACGCGTGTCAATGTGGGGTCTGCGCAGGAAGGGGCCGGAGTAACCGGCTTAGCCCATATGTTTGAACATATGGCGTTTAAGGGCACGCCACGAATAGGAACCACCAATTATCCAGCGGAACAAAAGGCGTTAGTGGCATTGGAAGAAGCGTATCAGGCCTATCAACGGGAGAAATTCTCACCGAATGCCGACCCGAAAACGGTGCAATCGTTATTTGAGGTGTTTAAGCAACGACAAGAAGAGGCCTCCCGGTATGTCGTGAAAAATGAATTCGGGGATATTATTGAGCGGGAAGGCGGTGTCGCGCTGAATGCCTTTACCGGCGCCGATGTGACGGGCTATTTTTATTCCTTGCCAGCCAACAAAGTTGAACTGTTTGCGTATTTAGAATCTGAACGATTTTTACAGCCGGTTTTTCGGGAATTTTATGAAGAACGGGATGTGGTAATGGAAGAACGCCGATTAAGAACGGAGGGTCAACCATTTGGTCGACTGCTTGAGCAATTTGTGTCCACGGCATTTATGGCACACCCTTACCATCATCCTGTTATTGGGTTTGCCAGTGATATTCAATCCTACACAATGACGGATGCTAAGCAGTTCTATGAGGCTCAATATGTCCCGTCAAATATGGTGACGGCGATTGTTGGAGATATTCAGGCCGAAGCCGTTATTCCTCTTTTAGAAAAATATTTTGGACGGATTCCAGCTGGTTCTCCCCCTCCCCCCATTCGTACGGTGGAGCCAACCCCAATCGCAGAAAAAATCGTGATTTTGGAGGATCCCTCCCAACCCCTGTATTTAGAAGGCTATCATAAGCCAGCGGCCACGGATGTTGATCAACCGGTGTATGATGCCATTGATGATATTTTAACCAATGGGCGAACGTCGCGTTTATTCCGGTCATTGGTGAGAGATAAGCAGATTGCCGTCTCGGTCGGGGCGTATGCGGCCTACCCCGGTGATAAATATCCTCATGTGTGGTTGGCGTATGGCGTGCCAGGGCGTGGGGTGACCAATCAAGCCGTTCAACAGGCTCTTCGTGAAGAATTTGAAAAACTGAAAACGCAGGATGTATCGGATGAGGAATTAGCCCGGTTTCGGACTCGTGCGAAGGCAGGACTGGTTCGTGCGCTCAATAACAATTTAGGATTGGCGATGCATATGACGGATTATCAAATGTTG
>JAOUNC010000405.1 GCA_029881175.1 Nitrospirota bacterium
GCCTTCCTGACTATATCCCTGGTAGCGAAGCGGACGACCGGTTCCTTGTTCAACAATCCCATAGCCCCCCTGTAACAATCCGATCCCGCCTTGAAATCGTTGAATCACGTCTTCGGCAAACCGCTGCTCACTTTCCAGCATCTTCAATTGTTTTTGTATCAACCGAACTTCTTCCTGAGATTGGCGTGCCGCCTCCCGATTTGCTAACGCCGCTTTGAGCGTGGCCTTGAGTTCATCTTGTGCCTGTTGCAGGGTCATGATCACTTCACGTTCCTGAGCCACTCGCGCTTCCAGCTCGGCACGGCTGAGCCTTCCCGTTTCCACCTGGCTGACAAGTTCCGCAATTTTTTGTTGAGAGAGGCTGACAGCCTTGTATTCGTAATACCAACTCACGCTCAAGATGCCAATCAGGAGTATAGGCAACAAGACCAGGAGGGCCGCCACTGTTTTGGCGATGGGTGAACCATAGCGCGCAATATCACTGACCACATGCCGCCCAAGATAAAACAGTGAGGTGTATGGACGATGCGGGGTTCGCACCACAATGTCGCGGGAATCCTCAACAATGTAGCGCCAGGGTTTGTGACCATCAGCCTGATCGGGAAGCACTCGAAACCGTAGCAGGGGACCATGTTCGCCAAGTTGGATCAGATCGCCATCATGCAAGGCGGCTTGCACTGTCTGCCGGTTATTGATAAAGAGGGCATGTTGGCCGGTCAGATCGCGCAGATTGGGCGCATGATCATGAAGCGCAAGCTCGGCATGAGAGGGAGTGACGTGTCGGTCGGTTGCCGGATTAAACCGCACATCGCACTCGGTTCCCGTCCCAAACCGGAGGAACTCGGCATCAAAATATTGAGTTTGCCCCTTGAGGCTGCCGGTCAAGTGGTGCAGCATGAATTTCATGGCGAAGCACCTCTATCACTAATAGGGAAAAATGGCAAGAAAGGTGGGCTAGACCTTGAGCCCTTTCCTATCAGATCATGGTCCGTAAGGACCTCCATTGTTCAGAATTTTTTAGGAATTTATGGAAAAGTGATATGCTCAATCGAAGGAAGCATCCGCTTCAGATTCCTCAAGCCTTCTGTGCCAAAACAAAAGACCACTGAAAGTTTTCGGTCGGCTTTTTCGACATCATCGTGTCACCTGAAGAAGACTTCCAAGAATGCTCGAACGGATTATTGCTGATTTCTTAGTGCTTATCCACTTGGCGTTTATCTGTTTCGTCGTGTTTGGCGGGATCCTCGTCATGCGCTGGAAATGGGTCAGTCTCTTCCACCTTCCTGCGGTGGCCTGGGGTGCGCTAATAGAATTTCAAGGTTGGATCTGTCCACTCACTCCCCTGGAACAACAATTTCGACATCTCGCAGGCCAGTCAGGATATAGCGGTGGCTTCATTGAGCAGTATCTCATTCCCCTCATTTATCCCGGCGGCCTTACTCGCACCATTCAAATAGCCATCGGCCTTTTCGTGATCGCTATCAACCTTATTATCTATGGCCGATGGGTTTATCATTTCAAGCGCCATCAGGAATAAGCCTCCACCATTGAGAATGGTGAAAATTCGGTTTTCTTCGAGTTACTGACAATCCATCAAGACACTTCTGCTGATCAATGCGCAACGGCATACATCTGATGGCTGTGCCAATACCTTGTTGTGTGGTTTGCACCCCGAGATAGACGTTGCCTGATACGTACCCGATATTCCCGGACTCCACCGAGAGAGCTCCTCCATGGAGCCTTCTGGCAGCTCGAGGTTCTGCTTATTCACATGCTTGACGAATGGAAGCTAGCAGTTGAGAGAAATTATACGGCTTCGAGAGAACCGCAAATACGCCCAAGTCCACTGCCTGCTGCTCTAATTCCGGGGTGAGGTTCCCGGTGTAAAGGATCACCGGATGAGTGGAAATATATGAACGCTGAGACAGCTGTTGAATAAACTCCATTCCTGTCATCACAGGCATTTGATTATCGGAAATCACGAGATCAAAAGAATGACCTTCCTCAATCCGGGCTAATCCCGCAGCGCCATCTTCAGCTTCTTCAACCAGATACCCCTCCTTTTCAAGAAGCAGCTTCAAGGCTTCCCTGGCCAGCTGATGGTCATCGACAAGAAGGATCCGTTTCATAACGTTATAGAACCTTGTTCTCTCTGTCCTTGAGCGGTACAACCATTTTTTTCTGGATCACTCTCATCACATGTCCTTCTGGCAGCTTCGTTTATGGACTCAAGTCGTCCTTCATAATTAAACCTCGAAAAGCTCAAAAAGTGCAACATTCCATCTGTTTGGCATTATTTTCCTTTTTCTTCTTCTAGCTGACTTGGAATACGAGGAACACGATGTGAAATGCAGGTCGTGACCTCGTAATTAATGGTCCCCAGTTTCTGGGCCAACTCATCCGCCGTCACTTCTTCAGCCCCTTGCCGACCGATGATCACCACCTCGTCGCCCAGCTTTACGTCCCCACGGAGGGCGGTGACATCCAGCAATGTCAAATCCATCGTAATACGCCCCACCTGGGGACAACGAACCCCGTGAACCAGCATCGTGCAGTGATTGGAAAGGTTCCGGCTCAAGCCATCCCCATACCCCACTGGCACGGTGGCAATCAAGGACCGCCTCTTCGTGTGGTAGGCATGCCCATAACTTAATCCCGTCCCAGCTGCCACTTCCTTGAGAAACACGATGCGGGTTTTCCATTCCAAAACAGGTTTCAGTTCATTGACACGCGGATTGGCAATCTCGCGTGACGGGTGGAGACCGTAAATGGCGATCCCAGGCCGTGCGGCATCCAAGTAGGCATCAGGCAGATCAAAAATTGCCGCGCTATTAGCCATGTGCCGAACCTCCATTTTATATTCCTGGGTTCCCTCCAGAACCTGGTGGAAACGGCGCAGTTGCTTTAATGAGTATTTCTTGTCTCGTTCGTCAGCACGCGGAAAATGACTCATGATTCCCCTGATGTGTAGTCCCGGAAAGGTCCCGCATTGGTCCAGAAATTTCTGAACTTCTTCCGGTTGTAGGCCCAGCCGCCCCATTCCCGTGTCCACCTTCACATGTACGGCGATGCGTTTTCCTGCTTTCTCCGC
>JAOUNC010000046.1 GCA_029881175.1 Nitrospirota bacterium
GAGTGGACGTCGGTCGGAATTCGAGGAGCCGTCAACTTTAAAGACGCAGGATTGCCTCCAGGCGAAAAAGTGGACTTTGAACAATTCGATGTGGTGGGCGTCCTTGGGTTTCCGGGAGTTTGGGACGTTCCCTGGGATTGGAAGGCCCGGTATCAAGTCAATACCACTGCCGGGGCTTTGAGGGGTGATGGTGATACGGGTTTTATTAGCACAATGACCTGGGGAATCGCGGTAACCAAACAACGTTGGCGAACCACCTTAGATTTTGGGCTTGGGGGTGCGCTACTCAGTAAATGGAAATTCCCTGGGCAAAATGTTGGGGGCCCAATCCAATTTATTGCCCATGGTGGAGTACTCTTTCATCTCCACGGGAATCTTTTAGCGGGCTATCGTTTTCACCATATGTCCGATGCCACGATCTACGGAAATAATCGTGGTGTGGACTTGCACATGTTGGAGTTGCGTTATCGCTTTGCCACTCCCTGACCCATCTCTTGGGTGGCAACTATGTGTTCTGTGAAGTTATGCATTGTTGGGGATGTCCCGGAGCGTATCAAGCAAGGAAGGTCACCAAGCTGCCGAAAGGAAAGAATATGTAAAAAGACTCATGCTAAAGTGGAGGAAGTCCGGTGCAGTCTCAATTACGTGTTTTTTTTATTCTTGTCTGCTTGCTATCCCTTAGCCTTTCTTCGACAGCCATTTGTGCCAGTCCCACTTTTTTAAATCGACAAGCCTACCCCCTGCATCTGGGGCTCACGGACATTGGCCAGTTTCATCAGAATGACTTGAAAACCTTTGAAGTCTGGACGCAATGGAACAATCCTTCCCACGAGAAAATTGTCGTGCGAATTACCTTTACCTTTATTGATCGAGATTCGGCGGACTCCCAGTTGGGCGAGGATGGGGAAGATGATTTCCTCATGACCGTGACCGAAACGGTGACGATTCCTGAACAGGTGAGCAATTGGGGAAAATATGTCCAGCTGACGGCGATTGGCCAGAAACTCAACCTCGGGTTTGATCATCCAGGTGAAGGCTCGGGCTTAGAGCTCTATCTGGACGCGCAAGTCATTTCGGTACAGCATCTTCCCACTGAGTAACACCTTTTCTCCTGCCCCCTCTTTTCTTCCCTTAAGTAGTATCACGCATCGTACCACCAATGGGGTATTGTCCGGTGATCAAATAAGAAGGTATTGCAAAAGGTCTCCAACGGAGGGATACTAATAAGAACATGATCCAATAGAGAGGGGAGGTAATCTGGTGCGGCCCCGATTACACGTTTTCCTGGCTCTTTTTTTCTGCATTTTATTCTGCAGTGTGCCTTCCATTGGCCTAGGGGCCAGTCCAGCTTTTTTAAATCGACAAGCCTACCCCCTGCATCTGGGGCTCACGGACATTGGCCAGTTTCATCAGAATGACTTGAAAACCTTTGAAGTCTGGACGCAATGGAGCAATCCTTCCCACGAGAAAATTGTCGTGCAAATTACCTTTACCTTTATTGACCGAGATTCGGCAGACTCTCAGTTGGGGGAAGATGGGGAGGATGATTTCCTCATGACCGTGACCGAGACCGTCACCATCCCGGATCAGGTGAGCAATTGGGGAAAATATGTCCAGCTGACGGCGATTGGCCAGAAACTCAACCTCGGGTTTGATCATCCAGGTGAAGGCTCGGGCTTAGAGCTCTATCTGGACGCGCAAGTCATTTCGGTTAAACATCTCCCTGCTGAGTAGTGCGTTCTATTTATCAAACCCATCGTTACACGCTCTTTCCTGATGAGCAGAGATCATGAGCCCAGCTTTCTGCCTTTCACTCTATCCTCATCCATCCACTTTGGTGCAGCGATGATTTTTTTGTAAGACACATTCTCTGAGATCTCTGGTGGTGGGTCTAAAGAGAAAATCGGCTATGGAGTGCCGGCATAGACCGGTAGGAGGAAACGACTGTGGTAATCCATACCTGGTCGTGTGCCTTGAACTTCAAGCTCCCAGAATCTGGCGGGGCGTTCGCTTGGGGTGCTGGTGAAGTATTTATCGTCCGGCAGATTCCATGCGCATCGGAGTTCGCCGGTTTCGTTGACTTGTTCCCCTCGAATTGTTTGGGCATCGTGATAGATTTGGTAACAGACCACGACGGATTCTCGTTTTTGCCCTCCTTCCCTTTCTCGAATCTCATACGCTTCCTCGATACACCGAAGGTCTAAGTGAACGGTGGTGAGATCTGCTGGCAATCGACTGATGGTGAGGTGCATCGTCTGGTCCAAGAAAAATGGGAATTCCTGAAAGCTAACCCTTCCGTTGCCAAATGCCAGAAACTGGCCTGCGTTTTTGAGGAGGTAACTGCCGACACCAAATAGAATAATGACATCAAAGAGCCCGGTCAGGACTTGCCAAAAGATCCCGCTAGAATCAGACACGAAGGCGATCCAATTAAAGGGAGCCAGAAAGGTCCCAAAAACAGCCAGCGCCACAATGCTCTTCAGGGATTCTTTGAATTTATTATCGGTGATTCCTTGGGCCTGCCAGGGATAGTCCCAGAGCCAGGGGCTTTCAGGAAGTTCCTGCTTCCCATTCGCCATGTTCCACAGACGGCGTAGGCCCCTGGCTCCATGGATCATGAGCCAGACCCCACAAGCGACAAAGAGGCCTCCGCATATCCCAATGACCCACAATGGGGCATGAATAGAGGATCCAGGGTAATTCATCCACTTCATCCCAATGGCCAGAATAGGGGAGCCCATGATGACAAAGACCGCACCAAAGAGTAGGGCCGGCCAACCATGAATAGTGGTGCCGCTTAACGGCTTGTGGCCTTTAAGGACAATGCGCTCGGCTGGTGGTTGGAGAGTAGAGGCCATGGTTTTATCGTGATACGGTCAGAAAATTTCAATAGGGGAGCTGTTGAAAAAAGCCGCCAGCGGCGTTCTCGCCAGTTTTCCGTGCTCACGTACTGGAATTAGGCTCTGCGCGCAAAACTGGCTGCGGCCTTCCCTTCGACAAAGCTCAGTACAGGACTGGACGAACTTTTTTTAACCGCCACTAGGCCCCTGATATCCAATGTGCCTGGGGCCAATATGCCCTTGGAAATTATTATTATTCAACACTCCCATAGGCTATGTTCAGGGGTAATTCTCGGTTGTTCCTGCCGAGGAATTGATGTCGCGAGGGTTGCCGAGTTTCGCCCCGGCAAGTGTCAATGCAGGTTCAAGATACAGTACCCAAAATCTCACAACATCATATGTGCCCACAGATTTTTGAGTATTCAGGAGCAGGCTGTCCTGCTTAACCCTATTCTGTCCAAGGGGTTATTCGTTGTTGCCGGGTTCCGCCACGGCAGGCGAGGCCCTTTTGTTTTGGCAAAAGGACCCAAAACCATGTTGGCTGTGGCATGGTCCTTCGAGTGCCCTGCGCGGTTCGCCGACTACGGCGGCGCGCAAACTCGCTCCGCTCAAACAGTGCGCGCCTTCCTCCGAAGTCGACTGCACGGCTCGGCCATGCCACAAGGCCACAGCATTCTCATGATGCCCTGATCTTCTGAGACGAATCTCGGCATCACCAGAACCGCTCGTGCTGTCTGGGGATGTGGTCTGTGAAAATCCACGTTATCTTTCTCTCTTTGCCTTATCCGACGCCTGCTGACAGGCTCAAGGGACGGACGCTCTGCTGATTCAGCAGACCTTGTCGGAGCGCAGCGAGTTGGTCTCCTCTCCTAAGCTTCGCGTCTATCCAATAAAGCCTGTCTGGGCGTCAATGGTTTTGCCCACTTTTGCCGAAACAAAAGTGGGTCGGCTGCCGGGCCGAGACCCGGCACGCATCAATGAAACTTTCAGATACATGACTCAACACTAAGCCCATCAACTTTGACCCCGGAACTTATTCGTTTTCTTCAGTTGGTAGCGTTGGGTATACTGGTGGACGTTCAATGAGGATGGCTGAATGTTTTCTGAAAAGGGGTCGCAATGAAAGAGATCATGATGGTTGGTGCTGGATCGGTTGGCGGATATTTCGGGGCGCATTTGGCGCGCAATAACTCCCATGTTTCTTTTCTCCTTAGGCCGAAGACCCAGGCGGCCGTTGCAAAAAATGGGCTGACTATTCGAAGCGCTATTGGCGAGAGCTTTACTGTGCGGCCTCCATCTGCATCCAACCCCCAAGACTTACCTCAACCTGACCTCATTATTCTAGGAGTTAAAGCCTACGATTTAAATGAGGTCATGGATCAGATCGAACCGGTCCTGAAACCGGATACGACGATTCTGACCTTACAAAACGGGGTGACGATTGAAGATACGTTGAAGATGCGATTTGGGCGGGAACGCGTGGTCGGGGGCGTGGCAATTATTTACTCCAAAATTGTAGAGCCTGGTGTGATCGACCATTATAAAAAAGGGATGGTGACGATCGGTGAATTGATGGGGTTGGAGACGCCACGGCTTTTAGAGATAAAAGATCTTTTTAAAGAGGCGGGAATTCCGTGTTTTATTACCGAAGATATTCGCAAGGCCAAGTGGGAGAAGATGTGTTGGAATTGTGTGTTTAATCCACTGACGGTGTTGTTGAACGATCATGTCGCCAAAGCCTTAGATGTTCCCGAACTCAAGCCGGTCATTGCGACGATTGTACGGGAAGTCTCGGCTGTGGCTATGGCCGCCCACCGGGTCCCTTTGGATGGAGAGATGCCCGAGAAGGTGGTGAAGTGGTCGCAAGAGCTTCGTGATATTCATACGTCAATGTATGATGATTGGAAGGCGGGTCGGCCGACCGAAATCGATGAGTTGAATGGCTATATTGTGAAGCGCGGTCAGGAATTCGGAGTGCCGACCCCTATGAATGAAATGCTCACAGCCCTCATTAAAGGGTTACTGCCTCAGGAATCTTCCGATGAGCCGGTCGTTGTGGTTGAGGGAGCGGTACAGCAAACTCTGCGATTTTCCAGAAAACATCTCAGTCAATTAGCCCTGGAATATCAGATTTCTGATGTTGGGCGTGTCATGCCAAATATGCGTGGGACTGGAGTGAAATTTCAAGGGATACTTGATGTTGTGACGCTTCAGCCTGGTGTCGATCATGTGACCTTTAATTCTCAAGATGGAAAGTATTCCGCATGTGTGACGCTTGAGCAGGCGAGAAAATTCGGCATTTTCCTCTATGAGCAGGATGGTGGCGATTTCCCATTTGAACGGGGAGGGCCGTTTCGATTAGTGACGCCGGGGTTGGGGGATTTGTGCGCCAATGTGAAGCAGGTTGGCCGAATCGTGTTTTCTCAAGGATTAGCCCAGGATACGCGGCCGCCAGAAGCTTGTGCGGAGGAACGGTAACCCTGAGTGCCTCTGCTCCATCCGTCTTTCTTCTTGAATTTCAATTGCGTGATGCACGTATTCCAGTCGCCCTGACCGGTGGCTCCTGTGGCGGCTTTCCCGCAGTTGTTGTCATGCTATGACAATAACCTGCTGTTTTTTCAAGCCTTTTAGTCTGGTTTTCTGATTGCAAGTTCAATGAATGCGCCGTAAAATGGCCGCTTCTCACTTACCTTATTTATTCTCTGAAAGGATGTACTTGTTATGGTGGAGCGAACGTTAGCGATTATTAAACCGGATGCGGTGGAAAAACATGCCATTGGCGATATTATTCGCATGTATGAAGGCGCGGGCTTGCGTCCGATTGCAATTCGTATGATGAGCTTATCGAAGGCCTGTGCGGAAGGCTTTTATGCGGTGCATCGGGAACGTCCATTTTTCAATGATTTGACCACTTATATGTCTTCAGGGCCTGTTGTCGTCTTGGTGCTGGAAGGGGCGGATGCGGTGAAAGTGAATCGTGATCTTATGGGTGCCACGGATCCCAAGAAGGCGGAAGCTGGGACCATTCGAGCGTTGCATGGGGCCTCAATTGAAGCCAATGCAGTCCATGGTTCCGATTCTGTAGAAAATGCCAAGATTGAAATTAGTTATTTTTTTGCTGAGTCTGAATTAGGGTAAGAACGGGTACAGCCCTATGACCGTGTCGTATCACAAGCTAAAGAGCCTCCTGATCATGGTATTGGTGTGTAGCCTTTGCCTGGCGGGGCTTGTGGCTTGTGGGCGCACGCGGCCTGCTCATATTCCTTCGGGGAGTGAAGCGTTGCCGCCAGTTGTTGAATCAGTGCCAGACGATGAAGAGCAGAAACTCGGTATTGAGGAGTCTGAACGTCTTCATCTCATCCACGAACGCCTTTTTCGTGAAGCCCGGCAGCATTTTGAGGCGCAGGAATTTCAGCAAGCTATCCAGGAGTTAACGCGATTGGTCGCGCTACATCCGGCTGAAGGGCTTGAGCAGGATGCCCATTGGCTGCTCGGGCAATCATATGATCGGGTGGGGGACTGGGAAGCGTCTCAAAAGGCATATGGCATTTTGGCTTCGGCGCCTTTCGGCCAACGCTATCAAGCCGAGTCATTGCAGCGAATCCATGAAATTCAAGATTTACTTGAACAAATCAAGGGGCCGCCTCAGCAGACGCAAGCTATTCGATTTGCGTTGAATCAATTGCCGGGGACGGAGGGGTTTGATCAAGGCATCGCAAAAATGAAGCAAGATGGGATGACTACATTGTTGATTGATCTTGGATGCCAGAGATCAGATGCCTGGAATGCTGCCTCAGAGAGTTCTCCTCAGCTTCAAGATCTTGGACAACTACAAGAGGTGTTGCGATCATTTACCGAGCGCAGTCATCGGGCTGGATTATTGCTGTATGTGGGGGTGAATCTTCGTTGCTTAGGCTCTTGGGCTCCTTCCGAATCGATGGAATGGCGCGACCGGACCTATCAGGTGAGCACAGGCACATTTCACGCGTCGACGTCCTTCGATCTTTTTCATTCAGGGTATCAACGATTTCTGCTCAGTTTTTTATCCCGTCTCTGCAAGGATGGTGTGAATGGGCTGGTGTTTTTGGATGATCAGCCCTTAGGGATGCTTGATGGAATGAGCCCTTTAGGGTTGAAACGCTTCGAATCACAATTTGGAACACACTTTGAACCCTCTCAGGTTTTTTATCAGGGATTCAATCCTCTCGCTGGGCCCAAGGGCTCCGAAGGGGCTTCTCTGACCAGCGAGGCTTCTTCTCGTGATGCGTTGTTTTGGCGATGGGCCGGATGGAAAGCTCGGGAACGGTTGACGATTGTTGAAGCGTTGGTTGACCGTCTTCGTCTGCAGTATCGATCTGTTCAGTTTGGCCTGGAAGTGCATCCTCATGCCCTCACCGATCCGGTTCGAGCGTTAGTTGAATATGCAGAGGATGCGATGGATGCCACGGGGCGTCCATTTTCTTTCTTCTTCGTGAGACCGGAACTTAATCGAAGGTCGTCGTATACGGACCAAGCTGTTATTGCCAAGTTACGTCGCATTTCTACGAAAGCGGTTCTTGATCGATTGCTTCCAGCGGTGGATGATCCTCGGCGTGTGTGGGTGAGTATGCCGGCGAAGGGCGGACAACGTCTTCGTTCGGAAGAGGGGTCGAGCGATTTTTCGCCGCTAGAAGACTTTCCGTCAGGTATTGGCGTTGTCCATGATCTCAGGGCCTTTTCGTGATAGTTCAGGGATCGTATTCCAAACAAATAATTTCCAATGATGTGATATCGACCGTAAAGAAGGCAAAACCGCTTTATAGTTTTGAGTGAAAATGTTGGATGTGCAGTCTACTAATGATAGACCGCTGGTCGTCATGCCCGCAGTTGTTGGCGGGCATCCATCCCCAACCAACCTGAGAGAGTACATGGCGGGAATAACGCGAAAAAAATCGCTCTGGTTTTCAGACATTGTCTGAAACCGAATATCCAAGTGTTTAACAATGATGATTTTGAGAAAAAGGGGGTAGGGATGGAACCGCAGGATTTACGGTATCACAAAGAACATGAATGGATTCGAGTGGAAGGGAATAAGGCAACTTTGGGTATTAGCAATTTTGCCCAAGATGCGCTCGGGGATGTGGTGTTTATCGATCTTCCAGAAGTCGGAGCCAGTTTAGTGGCAGAGGCGGAGCTTGGTGAAGTCGAGTCGACGAAAGCGACGTCCACGATTTATTCCCCGGTCACCGGATCCGTCGTTCAGGTCAATCAGGAATTAGAAGAGCACCCTGAATTTTTGAATTCGGATCCCTATGGCCGTGGGTGGATTGCCGTGTTGGAATTATCCAACCCCCAAGAAGTTGATGGCTTGATGACGGCTGAACAATATGACGCTTTTTTGAAATCCCAAGAGTAATGGCCTCTCTTCAACGAATCATTATTATTGGTGCGGGCCCCGGTGGGTATGTCGCGGCTATTCGTGCCGCCCAATTGGGTGCTCAGGTGACAGTTGTCGAAGAGCAGGCCGTGGGAGGCGTGTGTCTCAATTGGGGCTGCATTCCAAGCAAAACCTTATTGAATCTTGTCGATCTTGGCGAACGGGCTCGGCATGCTGCGGCATGGGGATTAACGTTTGAGGGCCAGATTGGTTTTGATCTGCAACGGATGATGGCCAGGAAAAATGAGGTGGTGCAGTCACTGGTAAAAGGCATTACGACCTTATTGAAGCAATGGAAGATTCAGCATCTGGCCGGACGAGGAGAGCTGGTGAGTGATCGGCAAGTACGGGTCACAGGTGCTGATGGTGGTAACAGTCTGATAGATGCCGACGCCATCGTGCTGGCCACGGGGTCTTCTTGGCCACAACTGCCACAGTTTCCGATTGATGGCCAACAGGTTCTTTCGAGTAAAGAGGCTTTGGATCTTATCGATATTCCCCGAAGTGTTCTTATTGTGGGTGGGGGAGTAGAAGGCTGTGAGTTCGCCTGTTTATTCAGTGGGTTGGGAAGCCAGGTCACGTTGGTTGAAATGACGCCTTCTCTGCTGCCTACCGAAGATGAAGATACTGTGGTCATCCTGACCCGTGAATTGAAAAAGCGTAAAGTTCAGGTCCATCTGAATACGACGGTTCAAGAATGGGAAGCGACCGTCGAGGGCATTCAGGCGACCCTGAGTTCTGGAGCGGCGGTCATGGCCGAGAAGATGCTTATTTCTGTGGGACGCCGCATGAATTCTCGTGGGTTGGGGTTAGAAGCGGTGGGTGTTCAAACGGGAACCCGTGGAGAAATTCTGGTCGATGAGCATATGGAAACTTCGGTTCCAGGTGTGTATGCCATTGGCGATGTGACGGGAAAATTCATGCTAGCGCATGTGGCGTCTGCGCAAGGGAAAGTGGCGGTGGCCAATGCGATGGGCACCACTCAGTCCATCAACTATGACGTCATTCCTGCTGGCATTTTCACGCTTCCCGAAATTGGTCGTGTGGGGCTGACAGAAAAACAAGCCCATGAGCAGGGTGTGCAAACCATCGTTGGGCGGTTTCGCTATGGAGGGCTTGGCAAAGCGCAAGCCGTGGGAGAAACGACTGGCCAGTTTAAAATCATTGCCGATGAACATACCAAGAAGATCGTCGGGGTTCATATTATTGGTGCGCATGCGGCTGATCTTATTCATGAAGGAGCCTTAGCCATGCACGGCGGCCTAACCGTAACGGATGTGGCCGATCTGATCCACGCCCATCCCACCCTCTCGGAAGGGTTGATGGAAGCGGCTGAAGATAGCGAGGGGCTGGCGATTCATCAAGCCCGCAAACGATGACAATTTTGCCAAGGGTGCTGGCAACCAAATGCTCATGACTTTGTGGACGACACATCTTGGGGCACATTCATGGGGTAGGGCGCTCCTTCTCAAAAGTGGGCTGTTAGGTTTTGGTTTCCTTGCGGTTTTCTGGGCGGGCTGGCCTCAACCGCGCCATGGGGCCTTTGATCATGCTGTGTCACCTCTGGTGGGTGCCCAGTCTGTAGTCAGCCTAGGTGGATCTTCTCAGTTGCTGTCAGGTGCCCCTGTTTCCGCGCCAGAGATTTTGGGATCGACCGGGGAGACAGCAAATGGGAAAACCCTTCCAGTAGAGCAGGTGTCACACCTTGTTAATCTCAATGGAGGGTCACGAGTGGAATTAGCCACCTTGCCTGGAATTGGCCTCGTGTTAGCTGATCGCATTATCGCCTATCGGTTAACCCATGGCCCGTTTCAACAAGTCGATGAATTGGTGAATGTCCCTGGCATTGGCGCAAAACGATTTCGGCGACTTGGGCCATTGCTGACCGTCGAAGCAGTTCTAGGAAAGATTGGTAATTAATGCAAAGAATCTATATCAACGAAAGTGACTATGAGTATCTCAGAACTTGATCGACAATTAGAGCTGATTCTTCGTGGCACAGTTGAAGTCATTCAGCTTGATGAGCTGAAGGCTAAATTAGCCGAATCTTTAAAAGAGCAGCGCCCGCTCAAGATCAAAGCCGGGTTTGATCCAACGGCACCTGATCTCCATCTTGGCCATACGGTCCTCATTCAAAAGTTGAAGCATTTTCAAGATTTGGGGCACCAGGTCATTTTCCTGATCGGCGATTTTACCGGAATGATTGGTGACCCCAGCGGTGTCTCGGAAACGCGGAAAGCCTTAACCAAGGAACAAGTGTTGGCCAACGCTAAAACCTATGAACAGCAAATTTTTAAGACCTTAGATCCCGATAAAACGCGTATTGAATTTAATAGTCGTTGGATGAGTGCGATGCCCACCGAAACAATGGTGGATATATGTTCCCATTATAGTGTGGCGCGGATGTTAGAGCGGGATGATTTCTCGAAACGCTATCGAGATCAAAAACCTATTAGCATTCATGAATTTCTGTACCCTCTCGTGCAGGGGTACGATTCCGTTGCCTTAGAAGCCGACGTGGAGTTGGGTGGAACTGATCAAAAATTTAATCTTTTAGTCGGGCGAGATTTGCAGCGGGCTTACGCCCAGAAGCCGCAAGTCGTTCTCACGATGCCGTTATTAGAGGGTACAGATGGCGTTCGTAAAATGAGTAAGAGTTTTGGCAATGTTATTGCCTTGGAAGATAAGCCCTCAGACATGTTCGGAAAGTTAATGTCGATCAGTGATGATCTTATGATGCGCTATTACGAGTTGCTCACCGTGACGAATTTGGAGGATGTCAAACAACAGCATCCCATGGAAGCCAAAAAAACCTTGGCGGAGAAGATCGTTCGGCAATATCATGGGGACGATGGGGCAGAAGAAGCCAAAGCAGATTTTCAGCAGCGTTTTCAAAAACGAGATTTCCCAGATGAACCGGATGCGCATCTTGTGTTCAAGGTCACAGACTTTGAGAATCCGCAAGATCTCTCGATGTCGATTGTTGATGTCCTCATGCGGACGGGCTTGCTGCCCAGTAAGGGGGAAGCGCGACGTCTCATTACTCAACAGGCCATACAGATGGATGGGGAAAAATTAACGGACATCAATGAGATGATTCATTTCGAGCCAGGCCGACGATTTTCACTGAAAGTTGGGAAGCGAAAATTTGCTCTTCTCGAAATGGTTGCTGAGTAATTCGTCCTCCTTGGGCCTTTTCTGTCTGCTTCTTGACTAAGCCCTAGCGTAAATCTAGAATGCCAATCCTAACCTGATGAGCGGGCGTAGCTCAGTGGTAGAGTCCTTGCTTCCCAAGCAAGTTGTCGGGGGTTCAAATCCCCTCGCCCGCTCCAATTAAATCAATCACTTGGGTCTTTTTTTTCCTCACTCATCCCTGACA